>CBFGLD010000131.1:0-8268 GCA_965649495.1 uncultured Flavihumibacter sp.
TGGAACAGGTCATGGACTCCATCGAACAGAGCCGGAAATATATGATGAAAGTGCCACACCTGGCAGCTACTTTCGCAGATAAGCCGGAACGGGTCAAATCCTGATGCACGTTATAAGGAGAACAGCGCTTTCAGCTCCGTGGCATCATGGGGCTTCATTTTACCTCCCAATATCAGCCTGAGCTGCCTCCTGCGCAGCGCACCTTCATACAACTTTATTTCTTCTTCCGTTTCCGGAATGAGTGCAGGTACCGGCCTTGGTTTACGGTTAGGGTCAAGCGCTACAAAGGTGTAATAGGCTTCGTTACTCTTGTATTTATACTGGTGGGTGAAGTCTTCTCCCCAAACCCGCAGGTGTACTTCCATCGAAGTGTTGAAAGAACGGGTCACTTTCGCTTCTATATTTACCACGTTTCCCAGCTTAATGGGCGACTCAAAAGAAATATTGTCCACTGATGCAGTAACCACCGGCGCGTTGCAATGTTTGCCTGCTGCCAGGGCTGCCGCTATATCCATCCAGTACATCAACCTTCCCCCCATAAGATTTCCAAACAGGTTGGTATCGTTGGGTAATACCAGTTCTGTCATCACCACAAAACTTTCGGAAGGCTTACGTTGTTCCATATTCAACTTTTTGAAGCTGCAAGCTACATTGTTTTAGGCATTTGCCGGTTCAAACTGTGATCATTTCAAGGGTTTCCAGGTATGCTGGATCTATTTCTGCCCCGATGCCATTGCCATCGGGCAACTCCACCAGGAACCCGTTATACTGAACTCCTCCCAGGACCGGATCCAGTTTGTGCCCCAGCAGGCAAGTGTCCATATCATAAAACTGAACGTTATCAAAAGCAGTGGCAAAATGCGCAAACGCTGTCAGAGCTACTCTGCTTTCCAGCATCCCGCCCATCATGCAGGGCACCTGGTACTTCTCGCAGGTCCGGTTCACTTCAATTGCCTCCAGGATTCCACCACTCTTGGCAAACTTGATATTTACGAAATGGCAGGCATTGGCGTCAATCAATCGCTGCGCATCATGGTGGTGGTACACGCTTTCGTCCGCCATAATGGGTACGGGCGATAATTGTTTCAAGGCCGGCAGGAGCGGATCATGCCAGGTACGCATGGGCTGTTCGCAAAACTGGATGTTGAATTCACCCATCGCCACCAGGGCACGGCTGGCACCTTCGGGTTGCCACCCCTGGTTGGCATCGATTCTCAACTGGATCCCGTCGCCAACGGCTTCCCGTACCGCACGCACCCGCTCTATATCGGTATCAGGATCCTTGCCCAGCTTGATCTTGATGATCCTGACACCCCGGCGTACAAAATCAGCAGCCTGCTCAGCCATATTTTGCGGATCACTGATTCCTATGGTCAGGTCCGTTTCCATCTCTTTTTTTTCCTTTCCTCCCAGGTAGCGGTAAAGGGGCTGGCCCGCCGCTTTCGCCGCCAGGTCGTAAAGGGCCATGTCAAAAGCACTTTTAATGGTGCTGTTGCCGGCCGTGAACCAATGCAATTGTTGCATACGGTCCGCTATCTGCAATGCGTCCTGGCCTTTCCACATCAGCGCAAAGTCCCTGGCCATCACCTGGCAGGTATGTTGTGTCTCTCCAACGATCATCGGGAAAGCAGAACATTCCCCAACACCGGTCAGGCCTTCATTGGTATGGATCCTGATATATGTGTTCTGTGCAAAATCCATGGTGCCCGTGGCAATGGTAAAGGGATGCATGGGGATACTCAGTCTGAATATTTCGGTATGGGTGATCTTCATGGTAAGAAATGTGGACCGAAATTAAGTTTTCTCCTGATGAAAGTCAACCGTTTGCATTTGGAGCACCATCACATCCTCCTTATTTTTGCGGCCATAATTGCGCGCCATGGATCCAAAACCCCAGCTATCTTTTGATAATACCGAAAACGCATTTGCTTATAAATCGGACAAATCTCTCCGTAAAGCTCATTTCCTGTTTGCCAGCATGGGATACCAGGCCCTGGTGAAATTGGGAACCCGTATTACGCCATGGGCTATACGCTCCGGACTTCCTATCCGCGGACTGATCCGCAATACCATATTTGAACAATTCGTAGGTGGAGAAACCCTTCAGGAAACAAAACCAGTAGTGGATATGCTTTCCCGCTTTCATGTGCACGTAATCCTGGATTATGGTGTGGAAGGTGGCGATTACGGCGAAGAAACACTGGATCATGCCAGGGATGAATTCATGCGCGTTATTGATTACGCTGCCACACAACCGAATATCCCTTTCATGAGCATAAAGGTGACCGGGCTTGCCCGTACCGGTCTGCTGGAGAAACTGGATGCCGCCGCTCAATCCAGGAGCGGGTTTGAAGGAAAAGTGCATACCGAGGTCCTCGGGCCTTCCGAACAGGCTGAATGGCAGAAAGTAGTAGACAGGATGGACCGTATCTGCACCCTGGCCGCAGAAAAAAATGTGGGCGTTCTGATCGATGCTGAAGAAAGCTGGCTGCAGGATCCGGTAGACGCCCTGACCATGCAGATGATGGCGAAGTATAACCGTGAAAGGGTGGTGGTTTATAATACCATGCAATTGTACCGGGTCGATCGCTTACAGTTCTTGAAAGACAGTTTCCAGTTTGCCGAACAACAGGGCTTTATCCTGGGTGCTAAACTGGTTAGAGGCGCATATATGGAAAAAGAGCGGGAACGCGCCGACAACCTCGGGTATCCCTCACCGATTCAGCCTAATAAGGAAGCCTGCGACCGCGATTATAACCTGGCCATTGAATTTTGTATTCAACATATTGAAAGGATCGCGCTTATAGTGGCCAGCCATAATGAGTTCAGCAACTTTTACACCACGCAGCTCATGGAGAAAAAAGGACTGAATACCGACCATGAACATATCCATTTTTCACAACTCTACGGCATGAGCGATAACATCACTTTCAACCTTGCCAAAGCCGGACTGGAAGTCAGTAAGTACCTGCCCTTTGGCCCTATTCAGGATGTTATTCCTTACCTGATGCGGCGCGCCCAGGAAAATAGCTCCGTTGCCGGACAAACGGGTCGTGAGCTGGCACTGATCAAAAAGGAATTACAGCGCCGAAAAGACACAGCCTGAGTTTATGCACATTTTGCAGCTTTGGTATTATTATTGTTCCACTGATCCCCACAAGGGATCTTTTTTTTACCCGCACCCTTCCGTAGCAGCACTTATTTACTGTTAAACTGAAATTGCCTGCATGAGCAAAATGCTACGCTAAACTGTTTGTATGTCCTTTCATTTATTGGTTTCCACTTTTGAAGTGGGAAGATTCCTGCAGATCGTTGGACTCATTAGTCTGCCCATCATACTGGTTACCTTGTCCGTGATCGTCTGGCTGCATTACCGCAAACGGAAGCAACCCGCACAACCGGAACAGTTATCGCCTTTACAAAGCCCGGTTTTTTTCCTGGAAGATCCTCCTACGGTGATCCCGATGGATGGCCAGCCGCCATTTATCAGGGAGAATACCCTGGTACTGCTCTATAACAGCAAACAAAGACTGGAAGCCCTTAATACCAAATATGAGGGACTGCAACAGCAATATGAAATCCTGCAACAATCTTTCGAGGAGCTCCAGGATACCAGCAGCATGCATTTAAATACAATTCATATGGAAAATGAAATCAGGCCTTCGGAAACAGATTATCGCTACCTGCAGGATATGATGCAGGAAAAACAATTACAGATTGAATTTCTGCAGAATCAGCTTTCCCAGCGCGTACGTAGTTTCCATGAACTGGAAGCCCGCGAACGGGATGCCTCCGCTGCCATGGACCGCCTCCAGGAACAGGTCCGCCAGCAGGAAAAACTGGTGATGGAAATGGGGGAGAAACTCAAACAGAAACAAGTACTGCTGGCAGGCATACATACGCAGCTGAGCGCCGTATTAACCGAGGAAGAAAATACCGTCATCCGCATGAGCCAGCCGGTAGCACCTGCCGAACATAATAATATGGTGGCTTTTGGTGCCTGATCAGATGTTGACAAGAGTCAAAATCCTTTCCAGGTAGAGCTGGTCAGTGGTGTCAAAGCTGTCCAGCTCACTGCTGTCCACATCCAGCACCGCTACCACCCGGCTATCGCGTATTACCGGCACAACGATCTCGGATCGGGAAAGACTGCTGCAGGCAATATGACCGGGGAACTGTTCCACATCCGGAACTATCAGGGTGCGGGCTTGCTGCCAGCTGCTGCCACAGACCCCGCGGCCGAACCGGATGCGTGTACAGGCAACCGGTCCCTGGAAAGGACCCAGTACCAATTCATCGTTTTTTACCAGGTAAAATCCTACCCAGAACCAGCCAAATTGCTCTTTCAGGGCCGCCGTTATATTGGCAAGATTGGCTATGGTATCGTTTTCGCCTTCCAGCAATCCCTCAATTTGCGGAATCAGGGATTCATATTGTTCTGATTTGGATCCTTGGTGGATCCGGAGGTCTTCTGCCATACGGCAAATGTAATCAAGCTATCCACATCCTGCTAACACTTGCCCTCTTTCCTGCACGGAGAGAGGGCATTTTCTTACCTTGCAACTATGCAACAATACCTGGATCTTTTAAGGCATATCCTGGAAAACGGAACCTCAAAGTCCGACCGCACCGGCACCGGCACCATCAGCTGTTTTGGTTACCAAATGCGCTTCAACCTGCAGGAAGGATTCCCCCTGGTAACCACTAAAAAATTGCACCTGCGGAGCATCATTCATGAACTGCTCTGGTTCCTGAAAGGCGCTACCAATACTGCTTATCTTAAGGAAAACGGAGTGAGCATCTGGGACGAATGGGCGGATGAAAACGGGGATCTCGGTCCCGTATATGGGAAACAATGGAGAAGCTGGGAAGGCAAAGACGGTAAAGTGATCGACCAGGTGGCAGAAGTGATTCAGCAACTCAAAACAAATCCGGACAGCAGGCGCATGATCGTCAGCGCCTGGAACGTGGCCGACCTGCCGGAGATGGCCCTGATGCCCTGTCATACCCTCTTCCAGTTTTATGTGGCGAATGGTAAACTGAGCTGCCAGCTATACCAGCGTTCCGCTGACGTTTTCCTCGGCGTCCCCTTTAACATCGCTTCTTATGCATTGCTGACCATGATGATGGCACAGGTTTGCGACCTGCAACCAGGTGATTTTGTTCACAGCTTTGGCGATGTACACATTTATAACAACCACCTGGAACAGGTGAACCTTCAACTGTCGCGTCAGCCCTTCCCTTTACCACAAATGAAGATCAACCCACAGGTGAAAGACCTGTTCGCATTTAGTTATGAAGACTTTGAACTGCTCCACTACCAGTGTCATCCGGGAATTAAAGCACCCGTAGCCGTTTAAACCATTTTGATAAATACCACTACTACCATATTTTGGAAACTACGAACATACCAGCACCATTAACCGTCAATATTGTAGTGGCGGCCACCGATAAGGGCGTCATTGGTAAAGACAACCAATTGTTGTGGCACCTGCCCAATGACCTGAAGTTTTTTAAAAATACAACCTGGGGTATGCCCGTTATTATGGGTCGCAAAACTTTTGAAAGTATGGGAAAGCCGCTGAAAGGCAGGACTAATATTATTGTTACTTCACAACAGGGATGGACAGCCGAAGAAGCAGTAGTGGTGAATAACCTCGAGCAGGCGCTGGCAGCCGCGGCAGCCACGGATGCCCTCGAAGTTTTTATCATTGGTGGTGGGGAAATTTACCGGCAATGCCTGGCGTTCACTCACAGGGTTTACCTGACCCGCATTCATGCACAACTGGATGGGGATACCTTTTTCCCTGCCCTCTCAGCGTCAGACTGGCAATTGCATTCCAGGCTTGATTTTCCCACTGATGAAAAACATGCATACTCCTATAGTTTTGAGATCTGGGACAGGAAATGAAAACCATCCTACAGCAGCGTCCTTATTCCATTCCGGAACTTGCCTTCCGGTATGTAAGCTATTATGTTAAGGCTGGTAACGGTAAAGGACATGGTATTCATTCTCCTTTTGTATATGCTTTCATCCGTGAAGTACTGAACGACAGTAAACATTATTATTCGTACGACCAGGTGGAGGCTCTCAGGCAGGAGCTCTTAAAAGATAAAACCTTGCTGGAGGTCCTGGACCTGGGTGCAGGAAGCACTTCCTCTAATCGTTCCGCAAGAACCGTTTCTTCCATTACCCGCACAGCTGCCAAGTCGCCAAAATTGGCGCGGTTACTGTTCCGCGTGGTAAATTACTTCCAGCCACAGACCATGATAGAACTGGGTACTTCTATGGGACTCACCAGCGCCTGTCTGGCCGCAGGTAATAGCGGTGCCACGCTCCATACCATCGAAGGTGCTCCCGCCATCGCCGTCAGGGCTGAAAAGAACTTTGAAAACCTTGGCATCTCAAATATTCATTTGGTTACCGGAAATTTTGACACCGAACTTCCCGCGCTGCTCAACAGGATCAATAAACCAGACCTTTCCTATATTGATGGTAACCACCGTTATGAGCCAACCCTCCGCTATTTTAAGCAATTGATGGAGGCCGGCCATGAATACAGCATCATCATAATGGACGATATCCACTGGAGCCCTCAAATGGAAAAGGCCTGGGAACGCATCAAACAAACGGCAGGGGTAACCTGTACTATTGATCTTTTTTTCCTGGGATTCGTTTTCTTCCGTCCCGAATTCAAACAACCGCAACATTTTGTGATCCGGTTTTGAAATTAATCAACTCACGTTTTATGTTATGCGTAATAACACTTAAATTGTCCAGGTAAACAACACAAGATACTATGACCATTGGCGTACTCAAAGAACCCTCTTTTGAAGCCAGGGTTTCCGTGTTGCCCGAAACAGTAGCCGCCCTTATCAAACAAGGCCACGAAGTGTGGGTGGAAACCGGCGCTGGATTGGCTGCTTTTGCTAGTGATGAGCAATACTTGCAATCAGGAGCCATAATCCGTAACCGTCTTGAAACCTTCCAGGCAGATCTGTTGTTGGCTATCCATCCACTGGAAGAAGGGGTCGCCTCCCTGTCTCGGGGCACCATCCTGATGGGCGTTTACCAGCCCTTATACCGTTACGGAATCATGCGTAATTGGGCCGATGCCGGAATCACCTGCTTTAGTCTTGACATGCTTCCCCGCACTACCCGTGCACAGACTATGGATGTGTTGAGTTCACAGGCAAATATCGCCGGATATAAAGCAGTTTTGCTGGCTGCACATACCTATAGCCGTTATTTTCCTATGTTCATGACAGCGGCTGGTAGTATTGCCCCGGCTAAAGTGCTGATATTGGGGGCCGGAGTGGCAGGCTTGCAGGCCATTGCAACGGCCAGACGATTGGGTGCCGTTGTTGAGGTTTTTGATACCAGACCTGCTGTCAAAGAAGAAGTGATGAGCCTGGGCGCCAAATTCGTGGAAGTGGAAGGCGCAGCAGATGCCAGTAAAGCCGGGGGATATGCCGTAGAACAGGATGAATCGTTTAAACAAAGACAGCAGCAGCGCATAGCAGAAAGCATTGCAAAAGCGGATGTAGTCATTACCACGGCTCAAATCCCTGGTAAAAATGCCCCATTGCTGGTTACCAGGTCTATGATTGAAACCATGCGGCAGGGCTCTGTGATCATCGACCTTGCCTCCGCAACTGGTGGTAATACCGAATTAACAGTCAATAACCAGGAGTTCGTGCACGGGGGTGTCACAATAATCGGCAACTCCAGCCTTGCCGCTTCCATGCCTTCCGATGCCAGCAAACTGTATGGTAAAAACCTGTTCAACTTCATCCGCTTAATTACGGGTAAAGACGCAAAGCCTGAACTGAATTGGGAGGATGACCTGGTAAAAGGTTGCTGTATTTGTTTTGATGGACAGATAATCCATGAAAGGGTTAGCTCCCTGGCCAATTAATAAACTGAAAATCCTGAAATGATGGAATCGATCCTAGAAAAGATAGCACTTCACCAGGAGTATATCTATATCGTCGTACTCATGATATTCCTCGGTATTGAAGTGATCGGCAGGGTTCCTGCCGTATTGCATACCCCGCTCATGAGTGGAGCCAACGCCATCCACGGGGTGGTGATCATTGGTGCCATTATCGTGATGGGAAAAGCGGGCGAAGACAATTACCTGGCTTTGATACTGGGATTTCTTGCCGTTATCCTGGGTACCCTGAATGTGGTGGGCGGTTTCGTTGTAACCGACCGTATGCTGGAAATGTTCAAACAAAAAAAATGATCCATGTCCCTTTCTCTAC
>CBFGLD010000132.1:0-8246 GCA_965649495.1 uncultured Flavihumibacter sp.
AGTTTTCCAGGTAATTGAACAGGCGTGGATTCATCCCGGCGGAAAATACAACCGAAGATTGGGATAAATTACTGTTCACATAGCCGCGTAATGCCGTCACTGCATCCGATCCTTCCGGAATGATGTTTCCATTCCTGTCCTGCGTATCACGATCCACTTTGGTCATGATGTTCACATCAATACTGCCCGCTACCACCAGTTCGCGCAGTTTCTCCTGCAGACCCGATTTACCAGGCCCTTCTGTCATAGCCATCATTTGCTGGTAAAGCCGGGCAGGCTGTGCGCTGGCTGGAAGCATCTCAAAGTAGCGGGTTATTGCCGTCCCCTTTTCAAATGCGGACCGCTTTATTTTTCGGATCCTGTCTTCCACGATCTGATGTACCAGGTTCAGGTAATCACTGATCCTCCTGCACCGGTAGTCCGGCTCCTGTGTTCCAATGGCAAGATAGGGGCGTCCCGTCTGCTCATAATAATGCTTTCGCATGGTTTCAATAAGCCGGTCTTCCACTATGGAGATCACGGAGGATATGCCGAAGGGGGCCACTTTTATCGGGGTGTCTATGGTATAGGCCAGGCCCATTACCGGTATGTGAAATTGGTGCATGGATGATGGGTTCATACTATGTTTTCATTGACCTGTGGCTGGGACCGGCTCCAGGTGATTTTATTTCCAAAGACAATACTGTTGTCTGTCATTTTGAGATGGGTCAATTGCACCACATACAATTTTCCCTTCATCGTATGTGCTAACGGGTGTTTTTTATAATATAGAGAACCAGCAACTGCAACGGAGGGATGATGATCCGGTAGTATCCTGCCCCTGAACTGAACTCCCTGCAGGGCTATTTTCCGCAGCTTATCGGGCAATACCGTTCCCGCCACTAAAGGGTTTTGAAGGATCATTTCCCCATGTAAACTGTTGGGCGACGACTTAAATACCAGTATCCCTTCTTGGGCTTCAAAGGCGTAAAAGCAATTGAAACAATAGGGTTCCAGGGAATGATTGGTACAACATATGGTGGCACAAGTCTGTGTTTGCAAATAGCGGGTGATCAGGGCATCCATCTTATGGCTGGTTGGTTCAGATAATGAAATCAAGTGCCACGACCGGAGTTTCATCAAAATATTTCTCTTTGATGGTTTCCAGTAATTCCTGCGCCTGCCTCAGGTCAAAATCCTGGTGCTGCAATTTTTTGATACCGAACTCGCTGAGTTCCAGGTGGAGGTCGGGTTCCACCTGGTGATTCGAAAGGCAGGCCCTGGAACAGGCCAGCGGACAGCCGTCTATGGCAATAATATTCCTGCCGGAGGTGGCTGTCCGTACCAGTTTTTTCACATTTCCTCCAACTCCTGCAATGCAGGACATCTCGGCTAATTGCTGGCGATCCAGCTGCAGGGCGATCCAGTTGGCCATTTGGGCCGCGCTGGAACAACCGCTGCAGGAATATACAATGGGAGCCTGGTTTTTCATTCTATGCATTTTCGCGTATTTATACGGAGTGTATGATGAGGTGTAAAAATAATAATAAAGGATAAAAATGTCCTAAATAATTTTATTTCCTCGCCTTTTTGTATTGCTGACCTGATTTTCCCGGAATGCTTTATTTTGCATTCGTAACGTGCTAAAATCAATTGCAACTGATGTTTTCAAAAGCTACCGAATACGCCCTGAGGGCTACCATATATATTGCACAGAAGAGTTCGGTTGATAACAAGCTGGGAATTGCTGATATCGCCCGGGCTATCGATTCCCCGCAGTCTTTTACTGCTAAAATATTACAGCAGCTGACACGTGATAATGTCCTGGTAAGCTCTGTCCGCGGCCCCAACGGAGGATTTTTTATGACGGAAAAAGCAAAAAAACAACCCGTCCGTACGATCCTTGACCTGATGGGGGAGGATCATCGCTTCCAGACCTGCGTACTGGGGTTGAAAAAATGTTCTGAAGTAAAACCCTGCCCCATGCATTCGGAGTACAAACCCATTAAGGAGGAACTGATTTCCTTGTTTACCCGGCGAAGCATTGAAAGCCTGGCACAAGATCTTTCCGGGGAAGGAACCTATATCAGCATCGCCAGGAAAAAGAAAGGCCGGTAACCCGTATCCCGGCCGGGAAGCATCAATCGCCTGTTTGTTTCTGCCGCCTGTAAACGCCAAATAATACAGCCACGGCAAGGCTGCAAAGCACGGTGTTGACCACAGATCCTTCAAAACCAAAACTTCCTCCCGTGAGCACGGCCGGACCGGTACTTTGTTGTATGAGTATGGAGGGCATTGATAATCCGCTTACCGGATAGCCCAATACGGGCCCCTGCAGAAAATTCCAGGCAAAATGAAGGGCAATCCCAAACCACAGGTTTGCGGTATATGCATAATTGATTCCTAATAATATACCGGCTATCCAGATATTCACCAGCGCCAGCCAGTGTGTACCCGGATTGGCTGCATGAAAGATCGCAAACAATGCCGCACTCACCATTAATGCAAGGGCTGGTTTTAAACTTTGCTGCAGATGATGCTGTATATAACCCCGGAATACCAATTCTTCGGAAAATGCTACCAGCAGCATCAGGGCCAGCGACCCGAAAAAGGCCTCCGCATCGTATTGATAATCCATCCATTCAAGGGCGTTCAGCATTAAAAGGATACAAGTGCCTGTACCCAAAATGGCAATGGCCATCAGGAACCCGCTGCCCGCATGTGTTTCGTTCCCCTTCCATTTCCATCCTAACTGAATGAAGGAGGACCGGTCTACCATTTTCCGAAACAGGAATACCAGTCCGCTTCCCCCGGTTGCCATTGCCGTAAAGGAAAGAAAAAAGGGGAGGTCCAGTCTTGCTATTGCCGCCAGCAGGGCCAGGTATACAAAAAGGAAAATAACTACGCGTACCCATCCTTGAGGTATCAGGGGAGCTGTATGGTGCGCCTTTGCCATCAAAACAGTAATTTGCCCGAAAATAGCATTAATGCCCCAGTCCTCTTTATATACGGTTGCCGAAAGGTTTATGCGCTATGCTGTTATTGACACGCAGAGCGATCCACATAGCAATAGCTTTCCCAGTACCGAAAAACAAAAGGTACTGGCTTTGCTGCTGGTGGAAGAACTGAAATCCATCGGCCTGGTGGATGCCTTCATGGATGAATATGGTTATGTTTTTGCAACCATACCCGCAAACATACAAACAGAAGTGCCGGTCATATGTTTCTGCTCGCATATGGACACCGCGCCCGATTGCAGCGGCACAGATGTAAAACCGATCCTTCATCCAAACTATGATGGTTCGGATATTGTTCTGCCGGATGATCCTTCACAGGTCATCAGCACGCGCAACCATCCGTATCTCCTGGAGAAAACAGGAGATGATATCATTACTGCTTCCGGCACCACTTTATTGGGAGCTGACAATAAAGCCGGCATCGCTGTGATCATGGATTTTGCACAACGATTAATGCAGGACCCCTCGTTGAAACACGGTAGGATCCGGATCTTATTCACCCCCGATGAAGAAGTGGGCAGGGGAGTGGAAAAGCTGGATATGGCTAAACTGGGAGCTGATTTCGGGTATACGCTGGACGCCGGAGAAGCGGGTAGCCTGGAAGACGAAAATTTTTCCGCAGACAGCATGACGGTTCATTTCCACGGAGTAAGTGCCCACCCCGGCGCAGGGATGGGCAAATTGGTGAATGCATTGAAACTGGCCGGGGATTTCCTGGCTTCTCTTCCCAAAGAACGCTTATCACCGGAGGTTACCCAGGGCCGTGAAGGTTTTGTTCACCCCGTCCATTTTAATGGGAATGCCGAGAAAGCCAGCGTACAGTTTATTATTCGTGATTTTGAAACCCAACGCCTGGGAGAATACGAGTATATGTTGCAGCACCTTGCCGATGAAGTCGTCAAACAATATCCGGGAAGCAGTTCCCATTACGAGGTGAAGGAACAGTACCGCAATATGAAAGAGGTTTTACAACATCATCCCAGGGTTGTTGCATATGCCGAAGAAGCAATTAAGCGTGCCGGCCTTGCCGTTAGAAAGTTTCCCATCCGTGGTGGTACGGATGGGTCCAGGCTTTCTTTTATGGGACTTCCCTGTCCTAATCTCTTTACCGGTGAAATGGCCCTTCACAGTAAGCAGGAGTTCGTAAGCGTGCAGGATATGCAAAAAAGTGTGGATACCCTCATTATCCTGGTGCAGCTTTGGGCAGATGACGTAAGTTTGAATAATAAACCCTGATAGCTCATCCTTAAATCCTGAATAATGAATATCGTTGAATTTCTTTTTGCCAATTGGTGGCTCCTGGTGATTATCATGATCCTGTTTATGGGACTTAAAACCATCAACCAGGGTACGGTAGGTGTGGTGACCATGTTTGGAAAGTACAGGCGTGTATTGCATCCTGGACTGAACCTCATCATTCCGTTCATTGAACAAATTTCAAAACGTATCAGCATTCAGAACCGTTCCATTGAACTGGAATTCCAGGCCGTTACCTCTGACCAGGCGAATGTATATTTTAAGAGCATGTTACTCTATGCGGTACAGAATGAGCAGGATGAGACCATCAAAAAAGTGGCTTTCAAATTCATAAGCGAGCGGGAACTCATGCAGGCGCTTAGTCGCACCATTGAAGGAACCATCCGGTCCTTTGTTGCTACCAAACGCCAGGCCGAGATCCTTGGGCTTCGGAAGGAGATCGTGGAATATGTAAAGGACCAGATCGATCAATTACTGGAAGAGTGGGGCTATCACCTCCTCGACCTGCAGATCAACGATATCACTTTTGACCAGGTGATCATGGATTCCATGAGCAAAGTGGTGGCTTCAAACAACTTAAAAGCCGCGGCGGAAAACGAAGGGCAGGCCATGCTGATCACCAAGACCAAAAATGCAGAAGCGGAAGGTAACAGCATCAAGATAGCCGCCGAAGCGGAACGGGAAGCCGCACGCCTGCGCGGACAGGGGGTGGCTCTTTTCCGCGAAGAAGTGGCCAGGGGCATGGGCGAAGCAGCCGAAAAAATGCGCCAGGCCAACCTGGATACCAACGTTATATTATTCAGCATGTGGACAGAGGCAGTGAAAAACTTCGCTGAATACGGCAAAGGCAACGTCATATTCCTGGATGGTAGCGCTGACGGAATGGAAAAGACCATGAAACAAATCCAGGCCATGATGGTGAAACAGGCAGGTGCCTGATGCTGCGGCGATGTGGATAAGTGTATAATCTTTAGAAATCCTTTGCAAATAATAGCCTTACTTTCACGTTTGACAAATCCGATAAACATCCATAGATGAATTTGTTCCTATTACAGATCGCCGATACGGCAAGAAGACTGGCAGATAGTACCAATACCGCTACCCCGGGCGCAGGCCAGGCCGAAGACTTAAGCATGATCAACCTCTTGTTCCAGGGTGGCCCCTTGATGATCCCCCTCATTTTGTTGTTCGTAGTGGCCATTTATTTCTTCTTTGAAAGATGGATATCCATTAATAAGGCCAGTAAGATTGATGAAAACTTCATGAGTATTATCAAGGATCATATACTCAGCGGAAACGTGGCCGCAGCAAGGTCCCTGGCTAAAAACACCTCTAACCCCGTTGCCCGTATCATAGATAAGGGCATTCAACGTATCGGGAAACCCATCGATGCCATCGAAAAAAGCATGGAGAACGTTGGCCGTCTCGAAATGTATAAAATGGAAAGAAACCTGTCGGTGCTTTCCCTCATCGCCGGTATTGCCCCCATGTTTGGATTCCTGGGAACGATCGTGGGTATGGTTCAGCTTTTTTACGGCATCTCTTCCACCGGTGAATATACTCTTAGCACTATTGCCAGTGGTATCTATGTGAAGATGATCACCTCCGCTACCGGTCTTATTATCGGACTGCTGGCTTATGTAGGGCATAGTTTCCTGAATGCCCAGGTAGACAAAACTGTTAATAAAATGGAAGTGGCCAGCGCTGATTTTATTGATACACTCCAGGAACCCACCAGGTAAAATCAATGCCTGATTCCGCAACTTTAATCTGATCCGGACAAATGAACATAAAAAGAAAAATACGGGGGCATGCGGAAGTGCATACAGGTGCACTGAATGATATCCTTTTTATCCTGCTCCTCTTTTTCCTGATCGTTTCCACGCTGGCTAACCCCAACGTGATCAAACTTTCGCAACCCAAAGCCAAGAGCGACACCAAATCAAAGCAAACGGTAGTGGTTTCCATCGATGCCAATAACCAGTTCTTTGTGGGTACTACCAAAGTGAGTGTGGAAGAATTGAAGGCCAGCCTGCAACCCATTCTTGCCAAGGAAACAGACCAGCCTGCCGTAGTGATTAACGCGGATAAGAATGTTCCCATCGAAAATGTGGTGGCCGTAATGCGGGTGGCCCGTGAACTCGGTGCCCGGTCTGTGCTGGCAGTGGATAAAAATGGTGCCCAGTAGTTCCCCTCAAATCTGCTCTTATGGCTCAGCATATCGTAAAAGTTTTACAGGCGAATTACCTGAACCACGACGTGAAACGTTTTATCGTGGAAAAACCCCCGGGTTATTTTTTTCAGCCCGGACAGGGATGTTACCTGGCAATTAACCAACCGGGGTGGACCGATAAGTTCCGCCCCTTTACGTTCACTTCCCTGAACGAATGGCCTTACCTGGAATTCACCATAAAAATTTACGAATCGCATAAAGGCGTTACCAGCCAGTTAGGCCAGGTCAATGAAGGCGCTGAATTTATCCTGCAGGATGCTTTCGGGGTGATGCAATACCGCGGTCCCGGTGTCTTCCTGGCCGGCGGAACCGGCATTACGCCGTTCATTGCCATCTTCAGGGCCCTGCAAACCATGAACCTGCTTACGAACAATATGCTTATCTGGTCTAACAAGACGTATGATGACCTTTTCCTGAACCGGGAATTTGAAGAAATGCTGGGAAACGACTTTATCCGCATCTTTACGCGGGAAGGGGTGATCGGTTTTCTGGAAAGAAGGATCGATAAGAAAATGCTGATCGATATTATCCAGGATTTCAGTCGCCACTTCTACGTTTGCGGGCCCAACGATTTTGTTGACCAGGTGAAGAAACACCTCATCAGCCTTGGCGCCCGCGCCGATTACATTATTATCGAACAGTAAAGGCCCTGACCATCCTTTCTTTTCCCTGCATATCACGCCGTATAGTGATATCCGTGAGTCCGGCCCTGACAAAGCAATCATGCACACCGGCAGCCAGGTCTTCGTGGATTTCAACATATATCCTGGTGCCGGTTATGCCCTGTGACATCGCAATACCCGCTATTGCCTCATAAAACAGATACGGGTTATTGTCCGGAACAAAAAGTGCCGTGGCGGGCTCATACGCTACCACATGGGGATCCATCCCCGACCTCCCGCTTTGGGGTATATAAGGGGGATTGCTAACGATTACATTTGCTCTTGGCAGTTGCCCCCAACTGCTGCGATCCAGGATGTCCGCCTGAAAAAAATGAATGTCCGCTCCCAGCTTATCCGCATTTTCTTTTGCCAGTGTCAGCGCCCCCTCACTGATATCACAGCTATGCACCAACGAAACCGGTAGCCGCTTCTTCAGGCTGATGGGAATACACCCGCTGCCCGTACCGATATCCAATATTTCCCATGCATCCCCGGAATGGGCGTCCTTAATGACCCACTCCACCAACTCCTCCGTTTCCGGCCTCGGGATTAATACCCGCTCATCTACCTTGAATTTCATTCCCTGGAACCAGGCTTCCCCAATAACATACTGAACAGGGCGGTGCCGCTCCAATTCTCCCAGCATCCGCTGCAGTTCTTTTTCCTGTTCCTCGCTAATGCCGCCTTCCCCCCAATCGGCACGTCCTCCGGAGCGCTGGCCGGTTATCTTTTCCAGCAGCATGTCTGACATGATCCTGGTCTCCGATAGCCCGTACAGGGGTAACAGTATTTGCCGGATCAATTCAACGGATTTCAACATGGTCATGAACAAAAATAACCTGCATCTGCTGATTAAAGATCACTGGAAGAATTACTTTGACCCGTCCTAAAAAAACTATACACTAATTTGTATAGTATGTCACAAAACACACCAGTCGAGAAGTCAATTAAATCTCGTAAGATTCCGCGCCGACTATCTGTTGCTGAAAAGAAAGCAATTGTACTTCAGTTGGAAGCAGGCATCATGTATAAAACAATTAGTGAGCAGTATGGACTTGCTCACTCTACCTTACAGGAATGGGTCAATAAGTACGCTTC
>CBFGLD010000133.1:0-8236 GCA_965649495.1 uncultured Flavihumibacter sp.
ATACCATGGGCCGCGTGGCGGTGCATGAGGTGGGCCACTGGCTGGGACTCAAGCATATCTGGGGCGACGGCTATTGCGGTGACGACGGCATCGACGACACCCCGCAGCAGAAATCTTATAACCGCGGATGCCCTTCCGGCATCAAACAAAGCTGCGGCGGCGATCCTAACGGGGATATGTACATGAACTTTATGGATCTTACCGACGATGCCTGCATGTATATGTTCACGGAGGGACAAAAACGCAAAATGCGCAGCCAGTTCCAGTCCGGCGGTGCCCGCGCTGCCCTGCTTTCTTCCGGTGCGCTGGGACCTGTTGGTACCGTGCTGGACCCCAACTGGAACCAGAACAAGGAAGTCAAAGAGATCAGCATACAGGCCATCAACCTCTACCCGGTTCCTGCCAACCGCGACCTTACCGTTGACCTTGTTTCCGGCGCTAAAGTGAGCCGGCTGATGGTGTTCAATATGATGGGGCAGGTGGTGATGACCATCCCGGTAACCAAAGCCCGCACCATCATCGACCTGGGAGGCTTAAAAGCGGGGCAATACATTATCCGCACCGACCTGGCAGGGGCTGCCTCGGAGAAGTTTGTGAAGCTTTGATGGGATTTATCCAGACTATTGCTTACCTATTGTTGATTTCACTAACTAAGAGTGCTAAATTTGCACTATCACAGCAATAGTATATGGAACAACTGGTCCTGCATATAAAAAAGAAAAACAAGCTGGCTTTCATTAAGGAGCTGCTGAAAGCCTTTGATTACGTGGAAGTACTGGAGCCTTCCAAACTCTCCGCAAAAGAAAAAAAATGGCTCGATAATCTGGAAGCAGCCGTGCGCCAGGTTAACGAGCACAAGCAGGGCAAAACCCCGCTAAAGTCAGTCAAAGCCCTGCTCGATGAGTTATAAGGTCCTGGTTACCGACTTCTTTGAGCGGGACCTCAAAGCCCTGGTTAAAAAACACCGGTCTCTCAAAAAAGATCTTACGGCGCTGACCGTGGAAGTGTAAGCTTCCCCCTAATCTATAGTGACCCAGTTTTAGGGGAATCTTACACTTCTTCTTTTGTAGTGAAGGATAAAAAAATGTTACAACCGTTCGACAGGGAAACAATTTTAAAAGTAATAGATAATTATCTTACCACTGCCCAACTGCAAACAACTCACAAAAAGCTAAAGCAAAAAGCTTGACTGCATAAATAGCAAAGCCGCATCTCTGCGGCTTTGTCAGTCTTAGATAATAAGTAAATTATTCCTTAGGGTATAACCCTTTCCCATTAAAAATAATTTTCCTTTTACTAATCTTACAATTGTATGTGGAATCTCGAATATATGTGAACCCCTGAATTAAGAATGTTACATCTGGGGGTGCACTGCAAAACAGAGTTAGGCTATCGTTGCTTAATGCCCACTTACCTACACATCCTTCCTTTGACAACTTATTATGTAACCAAAAAGTAGAATCCTTTTTTAGTATTAAACAAATCGTTTCTTTTCTATCACAGTATTCACCCAACAACTCATCCCTTTTAATTACTTTACTCGCCATACAAGAAGTAATAAGGAAACAAATAACTATAGAAAGAGTCTTATTTTTTATAATATACACTTGGATAGTCTTTAAGTTTGAATTGTAATTCCTGCGCTTTTTGAGCAGGGCTGAGTGCATTTATCTGTTTATGCAGTTGCGTATTATTGGGATATGCATTTAATAAATGCGACACAGTTGAATTGATTTTAACAGGCATTATCCCATGGTCACTATAAAGCAAATTTCCTGTTTTGGGGTCTGTTAAAGTCTTTACCCAACTAGCATTTATCGTAGTCAAATTCATCCCTCCTGTAGTAGAAGGGTCAAAACTATACTGTGCTTTATATGCAGCAACTTCATCTTCTAAATCTTGTGCAAGACTTAAGCCTGTTGTGGTATTAAAAGCTAAATCTCCACTCTCAAACTGTCCGGCGTGAGTTGATTCATGTACAAAGTTTGATGTGGAATTAAAAGAGATTAATATATTGCCTGTTTTCGTGTCTAATTTAGTATCACCCACTTGTCCTGATATTTTATTAAGTGAATAAACCTGTGTACTTTTTTCAAAAGTCCCCAAATTGCTAAGAGTTCCATCCAGGCTGGTAACTCTGTCTTTTAAATCACCAACTCTATTTGCCAACTTCTTTTCACTCCACCCTTTCTTTTCGGCTTTAGCTGTTAAATAGTCAACTTTCTTTTGTAATCTACCTCTCTCATCTGTAACTGCCTTTTTTTGCTTATCCCACTCCTTCTGACTGGCTGGGTCAATTTCCATTCCATTAGGGTCAATAAAGTTGATTGGGTTATTTATACAGTACACATATGTAGACCATGATTCGTATTTCGCTGCCTTGGGGTCAACACTATGCCAACGCATGATTTGGTTGTCATACATTCTTGCTCCGAAGTCTAACCACTCTAAACCACAGCCATCGCTGAACTCTTGTCGCTGCTCTTCTTTACCATTGAACTTAAATTTGTTTGTTGGATTTCCGAATGATAATGCTTTGCTTGAGATGCCGTTCATAACTAAACCACCCGGATAATAATGCGTCTCCTCCAGCACCGGTCCCCGCTCGTGGGTCAGGTTAAAGTTATCAAAATATACCAGCTCATTGGACTCGTTGCTAAAATATACATAGGCATACCCGTTCTTTTTAACACTTACTGCATTGGCACCTATCCGAGATAGCGTGCCCCAACTGTTGACGGTATAGTTCACGGGGATCACCTTGCTGTTGACGGCATCGAACTTGAACTGGTCATTGAACAGCAATACATGCAGGTAGGCCTTGGGGGCCTGGTTGCTGCCGCTGGTGGCATTGGGGGTGTTCAGCGCATTGACCAGCGCGGTCTGGGCTGATAAGTTGCTGCCCAGGCTGGCAGCCCCGCTCTTGATCACCCCGCTGGGTGATAATGAGTTGCCGATTAACTGGGTGATATTAGCTACCAGGCTGTTGATGCCACTGGCAGCGCTGTTGTTGGCATTGGTGGCGGTATAGTGGAACTGCACGCTGGTTTGGATCTTATCGCCGCTCATCACCTTCAAGAGTTTGGCGGCACCGATGGCCCCGAGGTCCTTGCGCGTCAGCAGGGCATTGGTGCCCGTGCTGTGCATGGTGCGCACCCCCGCCACATTGATGGACTGCCCCGCCTTGTTCTCCCAGTAGCGGTCCTGGTTCTGCACCTCCGCTGAGCCCGCTACCCCTTCAAAACTTAACGCGGGATAGGTCTCTGAGCTGGCCTCTTCGGTGAGCACCATCCGGGTATTGCCCAGGTGGTCTTTCAGGAAGTAGTCGTAATGCAGCTTTGCGGGTACCGCCCCGCTGAGAGGGGTGAAGCGCACCCGGCCCTCTTCATGGGCAATGAACTGCAGCCGGTGGGTGTAGTCCGGCTGGTTGGCATCAACTGGGGAAGTTGTGCGCGACTCAAATACCATCCCACCCATATAGTTGGTGGTGGTGGTAATGGTTTTACCGGGGGTACTCAGGTCTACTGTCACCTTGCTCAGCTTTGTTCCCGCGGCATCATAGGTATAGGTGATGGTGCCTTTGCTGGTGGTTGTATTCTTGCGCACCGTGATCTGCGAGGGCAGGTTCAGGTGGTTATAGGTGATGCCGGTACCCCCCGCCGTGGTGGCGATGCCTTTGTTGAGGTCCTTGATCATATTGCCGTTGGCATCATAGGTATAGTCGATGGTGGCACTGGTTTTGGCCTGGGTGTGCTGGACCGCTGTCTTAAAATCACCCAACAGGCTGGTGGTATCATTGCGGCGGTCGTAGACATTTTGCAGCCGGTTGGTATTGGTGGCATAGGTGTAGAGCAGGCTGTCCAGCACAAAGCTGGCATCGGGTTTCCAGGCCAGGTGACTCATGGTAAGGATATTGCCGTTGGCATCGTAGCTGAGCCCGCGGGTGGTGAAGTCCAGCGTGGAGGCTTGGTTCTGGCTATAGGTACCCGTTAGCAGGCGGTTAACCTTATCGTAGTTGAAGAATATCGCAGATAACACCATCGAAGAAAGACTGAAAAATTGGAATAATTATGTTAACACAACGCCTTGTCTCTTATACTTTCTGGTATTGAGCTGTAAACAGGAACATTAATCATTTGCCTGAAAATATTTTTATACCCAAAATCATCTAGATCAAAGTACTGACCAACATCCAAATTATTCGCTCGGCAGTATTCCATGGCCGTCCTTATTTCAATACAGCTTTGTGAGCTTAGCACTGTATCCTCCAAATGCCGCACTTGTTCGTAAGAGCAGGGTGATGTACTTTTTGAAATATTTTTTACCGCAAACCAAATGGTCTCTATTTTAGAGTGATCCTCTTCTGGATTAAGTTCCAATGCCTTCGAAGAATATTTAAAATCCGGAATAACTGCATCATCCTCACTTATTATCACACCTTTCATTTTCCATGCACCTTTTCCTCTTGTGTTGGGTATCCAAGGCATCCGACGAGCACCAAACAGCCAATCTTTATCGCGCAATACTTTTACATCTTTAATTGGAGTTTTTTCAATACAATCAAACACTTTTACTAATATTCCATCAAATTCCCTAATGCTTCTAAAATCATTTATTTTACAATAGCCATACCCCAAATCCAATGGTATTTTAAATTCCAAAATACTACCAGTAATAACTTCAGCCATAATTTTTACTTTATTCAAACTTAAAAAGTGCGCTGCGAAACTGGCCCAGCTGCAGGAAGTTTTGCCAACACCATCTTATGCCGCATATTGCCAGGCTCTCCCAAAAGACAAAGAACACCTTTTTGAGTCCCCGATTTCTTTATATTTATTAGAAAAATTAAAACCCACACAGGTAGTCATTTTAAGAATGCAGAATAAAAAATATACCATACTTGGTTTCGCAATAATCCTTTTTATTGTCGTTTGGGCCTTACTTACTATTAACGCCAGCAAAGGATTGAACAAAGCTGTTTTTAATGCAGAAGCAATTGATAGCATTGTGATCGCAGGACCAAAATACAAACATGTGATAGATTCACTCTCTGACATTTCAGCCATATCATATCAGCTCAGATCGGCTACCAGAATTTATCCCGACAGAATAAATATCAATACGAACTTCACAGATCTATATTTCTATTTGAATAACAAGGATGGAATAGAGAGAATCAGAATAAGCGATAACGTTTACCATGGAATATTAATTGAAGCTAATAACCACTATTATAAAAATGACAGCCTCGCTTATTTAATCGCTAAACTTTCGAAGAATCTTATTTATTGAAAGGGTACATCTTTATCTAACCCTAATCAATTCAAAATCGGTACCCCAGTGATATGCCAGACCGAATGCCCGGCAGCAATCCGCTGTATTTCCCGGTCACCGTTTTAGTGGACGCATTTACCGCCACGTCTATTTTTTTACCGATCATGGGAACATCACTGAGCACGTCGCGGATGTCTTCTTCAATTTCAATGGCATCCTGCTCGGACCAGTCGCTGCTGGTGATATCCCGGAAGCTGCTGTTGATCTTGCCGCTGTTCATTTCCGGTCCCAGCAGGAACCAGTCGAGGATCAGCTTCTTACCCAGCAGGAACTGCACGCCCAGCTGCGCCCCCAGTCCAATACCGCTGTAGTCGGAGTTGTAATCCAGCAATACCTTCTTGGGACCCAGCGTGCCTTCCAGTTCGCCACTACCCGTGTTTTTCAGGTATTTCAGGAAGGGCTCGATGTAAAACCCTTTCATGTTTTGCTTTTTCAGGTAATAGCGATAGCCGCCCATGATCGAAAAGGTCTTGGAGTTCACCACGCTGTTGTCTTCATCAAAAGACACGTTGGCGGATTTGTTAAAAGGGATACCCAGGTAAAAAGTAAGCGATTGCCGTTCACTGTATACATACTCGCCTCCCAGGGAAACTTTCCCGAACATGATGGCGGCAGGGGCCACCTTAACGGCGTATGTGCGTAGGGGTGGACAGGGTACGCGGGTGAGTCCCTGGCTTTGGGCAGTGAGGGGTAGTGCAGCCACCAGGGTAATCGCCACCAGGGTAATCGCCACAAAAGTGCATGTACTTGCAAAGCCAGCCCTCAAGCCGGCCCTCAAATCGCCTGCCCTTAAAGCAACTGCCCTTAAACTGCCTATAATACTCTCCACTGCTGTCTTTATTCTGCTGAGCTGTTTCATAAAAAAAAGGTTCCTTAAAAATAGGGAACCTTTTTACAAGTGTAGTGAATTGTTTTACAGGTGGATGGCCTCACCATAGGCTACTTCAATGGCATCCTTGATGCTTTCGCTGATGGTGGGGTGGGGGTGGATGCTGTTCAGCACTTCGTGGTAGGTGGTCTCCAGCTTGCGGGCCACCACCGTTTCCGCGATCATCTCGGTCACATTGTAACCGATCATGTGCGTTCCCAGCCACTCGCCGTACTTGGCGTCAAAGATCACTTTTACAAATCCTTCGGTGGCTCCTGCCGCCGATGCTTTGCCGGAGGCGCTGAGGGGGAACTTACCCACCTTGATCTCATAACCGGCATCCTTAGCTGCTTTTTCGGTGAAGCCTACGGATGCGATCTCCGGCGTGCAATAGGTACATCCCGGAACATTACCATAATCCAGCGCTTCGGGCTGGTGGTTGTATTTCTTTTCATTATAACCGATGGCTTCCACGCAGATGATTCCTTCTTTAGAGGCTACGTGCGCCAGGGCCTGCCCGGGTACACAATCCCCGATGGCATACACACCCGGTACGCTGGTCTGGTAGAACTTGTCTACCACGATGCGGCCCTTATCGGTTTTGATGCCGTTCTCTTCCAGTCCGATCCCTTCGATATTGGCACTTACACCAACAGCACTCAGCACCACATCGGCTTCCAGGGTTACTTCACCGCTGGCAGTCTTCACCTTTGCCTTTACCCCGTTGCCGGAAGTATCCAGGCTTTCCACATTGGCATTGGTCATGATCTCAATGCCCTGCTTTTTGTATTGCTTCTCCAGCTCTTTGGAGATATCCTCGTCTTCTACCGGAACCACGCGCGGCATGAACTCCACGATGGTTACCTTGGTGCCCATGCTGTTATAGAAGTAGGCGAACTCCACGCCGATGGCGCCGCTTCCTACCACGATCATGCTCTTGGGTTGCGTGGGCAGTGACATCGCTTCGCGGTATCCGATCACTTTCTTGCCGTCCTGCTTCAGGTTGGGCAACTCACGGCTGCGGCCACCCGTAGCAATGATGATGTGTTTGGCTTCCACCACTTCCTTGCTGCCATCGGCCTTGGTCACTTCCACCTGTCCCTTTGCCTTCACCTTTCCAAAGCCCAGGATCACATCGATCTTATTCTTGCGCATCAGGAACTGTACGCCCTTGCTCATTTTGTCGGCTACCCCTCTGCTGCGTTTGATCACCGCTTCAAAATTATGGGTGCCGCTGGCTTCTATACCATAGTCTTTGGCGTGTTTGATGTACTCCATCACCTGCGCACTTTTCAACAGGGCCTTGGTGGGAATACAACCCCAGTTCAGACACACGCCACCCAGGCTTTCCTTTTCAATGATGGCGGTCTTGAACCCCAGTTGTGATGCACGGATAGCAGCCACATATCCACCGGGACCGCTACCTATGACGATTAGATCGTATGCCATATGTTCTTTTTTATAATGATTTGATTATTGGATTAACAGCTTGCGAAACTACTTTACCACGCCCAAACGGCAAAATCACTGGCGGTTGGCTTCGTTCATGCGGATCCTGCGGCCTTTGTAGGTCTTGCCGTCCAGGGCTTTCACCATTTTATTGGCGGAGGATTTATCGATCTCGATCCAGCTGTTCATTTCTTTCATGTCGATCCTTCCCAGCGACTCCTTGCGCAGCTCACTCATGTCGAGGATGTATTGCAGGAAGCTGGCTTTGTAGAAACCATCCTTGGTGCCCAGGTTCACGAAGAGCTTGGTGAAGTTACCGCCACCGCTGAACTCACGCCCACGGGTATCGCGGCCGCGGCCCTGGTCGCGCGCACCGTAGTCGCGCTGCGGCGCCGTCCTTGCTTTTCGGTCATCCCTGATGTTGAGGTCTTCCGCGTTTTCATAATATTTCAGGAAGCGGTCGAACTCCATGGCCGCCACGCGCTTCAGGATCTCTTCCTTGCTGATGTCGGCAAACTTCTCCTCCAGCATGGGAACATAGGTTTCGTAGTTGCCGTGGCTGATATCGGTCTGCAGCAGCTTGTC
>CBFGLD010000134.1:0-8207 GCA_965649495.1 uncultured Flavihumibacter sp.
TATGTATTTCAACCGGGAGGCACCTACCAGGTAGTGGTGAGTAAAAGCGATAACTGCAGCGGCAGTGTGACGGTGGAGTTACCCGAGGAAGCATTGTCCCTGGCCGTTACGAATTTGCAGTTGCCCACCTGCGGCGGCAGCGATGGCAGTTTCCAGGTGCAGACCAGTGGGATAGAAGCTCCTTACCAGGTGAAGTTATTCAAAGAAAACAATGGAACTTATGAATTACGGGAAACCGCTACCCAAATAGCGGGGTTGCCCACCTACAACAGCCTGCCGGAAGGGAGTTACCGCGTAGGTATTGAAAAAGGTAGCACGTGTAACGGGGCCGTTGATGTCTATCTCTATTGCGAGACCATCGGGAAGGAAGGTTGTGGTCCAGGTTATTGGAAGAACACGTTAGACAGTTGGGAAATAACCAATTATTCTCCCCAGCAAACAGTGGAATCCGTCTTTAATGTACCGGATCAATTTGGATACGATGAGATGACCCTGCTGGCGGTTTTGCAGGACGGTGGCGGAACCGGAAATGCCGGAGCCGGTCGGATATTACTGCGGGCAGCTACGGCCGCTATACTTAATGCGGCGCATCGTGACGTGGATTATTCCACCACCCTGCAATACATCATCACTCAGACCAATACAGCCCTGAACAGCGGAAATAAAACCACTATGCTGCAGTTGACCAAAACATTGGACAAATACAATAACCAGAATTGTCCGTTCAACGACCGGCGCAAGGCAAGCAATCCGGATCTGGCATCCGCAAGGGAGGCCACTGGACTGGCTGCAGGAATGAGGGTCAAAGCCATGCCGAATCCTTCGGCAGGGGCCTTTAACCTGGTTGTGGAAACCAGCTCGTCCGAAAAGATCAGCCTGCTTGTGATAGATATGCAGGGTCGGTTGCTGGAACGAATGGAGCACCTGCCATCACAGGGAACCTTCCGCTTTGGGGAAAACTTTATACCCGGAGTATATATTGCTGAAGTGGTACAAGGCAAAGAACGCAGGCAGGTAAAACTGGTAGAAACCCGATAAGGGCCAGGATCCTACAATTGGAACACTGAACAAAAAGACACTCCTTCCCAGGGGTGCCTTTTTTTAGGGCAAGGCGGTGTCGGGGAATTCGAAGCCCCCCTCCTCCGCCGTACCTCCATGGCGGTCCCCATGCGATCCCCATACGGTCCCCATGCGGTCCCCATGCGGTCCCCATTTTTCGTATAGATTACAGCGTTAGAAAATCAAGGGCGGGGACAGGCCGGAAAAAAAAGAAAGCGAGAATGTTTAGTTGTCAAATATCGCGCCAATACATACTGCCGGGCTTTCTCACCAATGCCAGGGTGGCAGCATTGGGCAAGGTGTGTTTTGATAAGCGGAAACTGCGACAGGTTGTTTTCCACTATTTTCGCTTTACCAGAAAACCAGACAGAACCGCGTACTATGACACCCAGATTTCAGCAGCTAACGGAGAAAAAAGTAGTCGGGATGCGGCTAACCATGAATTTTGCGCAGTACCGGATCAGCGAGCTCTGGAAAGCATTTATTCCCAGGCGGGCGGAGATCAAAAACAATCTTACGAGCGATTTGATATCACTGGTGGTGTACCCGCCGGCTCATTTTACCGCATTTAATCCAACCAATGAATTTGAAAGGTGGGCAGCGGTGGAAGTAGCGGATTTTGACAGCGTTCCCAATGAAATGGAAACCTATACGATACCGGGAGGACTGTATGCCATTTTTGACTATCGGGGATCCAGCAAGGATCCGGCTGTTTATTCCCACATTTTGGGCAGCTGGTTGCCGGACTCTGATTACCTGTTAGACAACCGGCCTCATTTTGAGGTATTAGGAAAGAACTACCGAAACGACGATCCGGCATCAGAAGAAGCGATCTGGATACCGGTAATTCCGAAAAACGCCAGGGGATAAACGCTTTCCAAAATACCATAGTCGCATGAATACAGAAAGAGAAGAAATAATCAAACTGACCGATGTCAGTTAAATCCAGAAATATGAAACCGATTGAGCAAAGTTTTGGTGCGTACCAGATCACGACAGACAAAACAAAAATGGATATTGTTGCCATACACGAATTTTTATCGCGGCATTCGGGGTGGAGCAATAATATTCCATTGGAAAGAGTGCAAACATCGGTGGAAAATTCCCTGAATTTTGGCGTCTTTCACGAGGGCAGGCAGGTAGGTTTTGCCAGGATCATTTCTGACTATTCCACCATAGCTTACCTGGGGGATGTGTATATCCTGGACTCCTACCGGGGGCAGGGACTGTCAAAGCGGTTAATGGAATGCATTATGGCACACCCCCATTTACAGGGGCTCCGGCGATGGATATTACTGACTTCAACGGCAGCCTGGCTGTATGAAAAATACGGTTTCACCAAACTGCCACAACCGGAAATATATATGGAACGATACCAACCCGACATATATACAACAAAAGCAGCAAATTAAACTACCATACATGAACACCCGAATGATGCTTTATTGTCTTGCTTTCATCCTGGCGGGCAACACGATGTATGCACAGCGCCAGCAAGACAGCCTGGCCATCCGTCAAGCGGCGCTGGATTACATAGAATCGCAGCACCAACCCAATCCGGCTCAAATGGACCGTGCCTTGCATCCCAGGATGGTAAAGCGGACATTCTGGAAAGACAGGGCAACGGGGAAAGAATACCTACGGGAAACCAGTACGGAATCAATGGTGTTGCTGGCTGAAAGCTATAACCAGAAAGGCGATAAGTTTCCGTCATCTCCTAAAAAAGAAGTGATCCTGCTGGATGTAACCGACCGGACCGCCTCAGTAAAATTAGTTGCGGACGATTGGATCGATTACATGCATATTGTGAAGATCAACGGGACCTGGAAGATCATCAATGTGCTGTGGCAGTACCACGACACGAACGAACACCTCCGGTAAGTTCCATGTCTATAATCACAAACCATATTACTAACAAATCAGCCCGGTGGCTACTGTTGTGCGGCTCCCTGTTTTGGATAACGGGAGGATTGATCTTATCCTTACGGCCTGGGGGTGATCCTCCCAATTCCTTTCGCATGAGTGCTGACCTGATGCCTTTATTTGCCGTGGGGTTGTTACTGTTAGGAGTACCTTTTGGATACAACCTGCAGAAGTATAAACAAGGAGGCAAAAGAATATTCAAAATAACCGGCCTTGCCGTGATCATCAGCAGTTGTATGTATGCTCTCGGGGTACTGATACGCCAGTGCTTTTTGCAAGCTACCGGCTGGGAACCTTTAATGCCGGCGGGTTTTTTGGCCTTTATCATTTTGTGGGCAGTATCGGGAGTTATTTGCCAGAAAGCGGGTTACCTGTCCCGTTTTGCCGGCATGCTGCAGATCGTTTCGGCTATCAGCCTGCTAACCTACAATGATCAGTTCAATCCCTATGGTGCTGTTGCATTTGGAGGAATGAGTTTTGTTTTTGCCCTCATTTATCCACCACGCCTATTTGCACAAACTGAAGCGTAAATAAGTTAGAGAAGCTTAAATACGTTGGAGATTTTTAATACGTTTTACTTTTTGCCCGGCAGATGTACTTTTACTTCAGCCACCAGTAACCTCCCGATATAGGGCGAGTTGGGAAACTCGCGCTGTTTAACATCAAAGAGGTTCGTGACATTCACGGTAAGGGTTACCCGTTCGTTCCATTTATAGCAGGCATCCAGGTCCACCACTGCAAATCCCCCCAAAGGTCCCCAGTCGAAATTTTTGATGATGGCAGGAAGGTCCCCGCGGTAAACAATGCCCCGTTTTCCTTCACCAGCTGCTGTACTGATGAGGTTACCGGTATAATAATCGTATTGCTGAGTAAACCTGGCGGTGGTGCGTACCATTAATTTTTGTTTCCAGAGGTTTAGCAACTGGAGAGCGGCCAATCCCCGGTGCTGTGGAGCATTCAAACTGCGTTCTTCCGTTGTAACGAAACCATCCATATTGGAATCGTTGTCCGGATCTTCTTTTGAAATACCGGACCCAAACCAGGAATAATTAAGCGTGAGGCGGACCATTTTGCTGAACGAATAATCCAGCCCGATATCCAGCCCATAGGTAGCCACCTTGCCGTAATTAAAATACGTACTGAACCTGGCATCCTGAAGCCTGCCGTTGCTATCAATGGTTCCCGGGAAAGCGGGAGTAACCGCAATATCCCCAACAGCGAGGGCGCGACCATCGACCTGCAGGGGTGAACTTTGAAAATTTTTACTGCGGCCATAGTAGGCATTAATATCCAGGAAGAGTTTACCGGTGGGGGTTCCTTTGTACCCGATTTCCCAGGTGTTGATCTCTTCCGGTATCAGCGCCTGGGTGGTAAGGAATGTTGTTTCATCCCATTTAGATCCGTTAGGGATGTATCGGATACCGGGGCCGTTACCGAAAATGATTCCACTCAGGTTCGCATATTGAATAAAAACGCTGGGTACCGAATAAGCTTTTGCCCAGGTAAGCCGGAACGTATTTCCCTTAAGGGTTTTTGTTATCCCGAGCTTAGGAGAGAACAGGTTACCAAAATTACTGTGGTGGTCGAGTCTTGCCGCACCGATGAACCTCAGGTCATGGGGCATGGATTTTTCCAGTTGCACTACCCCACCCCATTGCGTAACGGTTATCCTGGCCTGTTTATCCACCAGGGTAGTACCCCGTGAATGGGGGCTTTCTTTTTGAAAACTCCATCCGGCCACCAGGTGGATACCGGCCTGCTGAAAAAGATAATTGTATTGTGCTTCGGCATTCAGCCGTTGATTGTTCTCATACATTTGACTGCCGCGCATCGCTGTTGCTTCCGCAATATCGGGCGATACCGGCGGGTTGGCATTTGTCAGATTCCAATAGGTCCGGGTATACGGATATAAACCAAAGGAATTACCAAGGGTACTCCACGTATTGTAAATGGTAGCAAAGAAGCGGGGGTGCGTGAGCCTTGCCTGCAAAAAATAAGGATTGATACCCCGGACCTGGTTACGCCCGATCGTACTAACGCCCATGGAAATATTATCGCTTTTACCAGCCGAAAGGATAATATCCGTTTTAGCGGTGGGACTGTACCAAAGGTGGGCCTCTCCCCGAATCCGGCGAAAAGCAAAGTTCACGTTTCGTTCGGGTATAACCGTTGGGGGTCCATACGATTCGCCGCCGGCATAAACACTGTCAAAGAAGATAAAGTCTTCGCCGGCGGAATATTCACCGGTAAGTTTATATGCCCAGTGCTCATTGATCTTGGTTGCCTGGCGAAAGCGTGCGGCAAACTGGTAGTGGTTTCCCCCGCTGACGGCCACCGTTGTACCCTGTTCTTTCCGGGGGTCTTTAAGGATAACATTGATCACAGCATTCTGCGCGTTGGGCCCGAACAGGGCAGCCTGAGGTCCGAGTACGATCTCCATGCGGTCAATATCCAGCTTATTAAGCGTGGAGAAATTATACATCGGCAAATTGCTGCTGGCCGTTGTGGTTGAATTGCGTGCATCCACAATTTGAACCAGCTTATTATTGGCAGCCTTACTGAATCCGCGGGCATTCAGGGCTACATAATCAATGCCTGTACGAACAAATTCAACTCCCTGCTGGTATGCGGCAAGCTGAAAAACATTAGACCCTGCAAATGCATCCAGTTGCTGTTTGCCGATCACGCGTATGGAAGCCGGCGCCTGGGTAATTTTTTCAGTCCTTCTGGAAGCCGACACCACTACGGCATTACCCATCATTTCCTGCGGTGTCAATGCTGTTTGTATAACAGTGGGAATACCAGCATTAATCGTGATGGGGAGTTCCCTCATTTCATATCCCACATAAGAAACCATGACAAGGTATACACCCGGAGCCAGGTTATCGATCCTGAAATAACCCCTGTTATTGGTACTTACGGACAGGTTCACCCGCTGTATTGTAATAGTGGCTCCCGGTAAGGCATCGCCGGAAAGTTTATCCGAAATTGTTCCGGTTAATGAGCCGGTCTCCTGTGAAGAGAGTTCCGAGCTACTCAGTAAGAACAAAATTCCCAGTAACAATTTGTCCATATCCGTGATAGTTAGTGGTGAAAATTCAAAAAACTATTCCGGTACAATTTTCCGATGGGCAATTCCTTATTACCAATTTCAACTGTGGCAGCTGTAAACGATTTAAGTTTATTAAAAGAAACGATATAGGAACGGTGAATACGAATAAAGCGGGATTCTGATAACATAGCTTCCACCGCAGCAATGGTTTGCCGGGTAATGATGTAACCTTTCTCTGTGAATACCTTTACATAATCCTTATCACTTTCTATATAAAGAATATCATCCAACAATACTTTAATCATTTTCCGGTCTACCCGCAGGTAAATAAAAGAAGCAGCGGGTTTATTTTCTTCATTCAGGATCAATCCGTGCGTTTCAGTCTCCTGCTGTTTTTGGGGAAAGGCTTTATTCACTGCCCGTAAGAAACGGTCGAAGCGGATAGGTTTTAAGAGGTAATCCACCACATCCAGTTCAAACCCTTCATGGGCATATTCTTTAAAAGCGGTAGTGAAGATGATCCTGGGAACATTTCTCAGGCTCCTGACAAATTCCGTACCGCTCAGTTGCGGCATTTTGATATCGAGGAAGATCATATCCACCGTTTCTTCCTGCAGGTAAATGGCAGCGTCGATCGCATTCCCGAATTCCGCCACCAGTTTAAGGGTAGGCACCTGTTCGATGTAACGCCGTACCACATCCCTTGCCATGGGTTCATCATCAACGATCATGCATTTAATGGGTGTATTTTTTCCGTTAGGCATAAGCAGGATTTGACGATGATTCCATAAAAGCAGATTCCTGCCTGGCAGGGATGACTACCAGTTCCACTTTTAAATCCACCACAAAAACCTCATCCTCTTCCCTGATCTGCAGGTCGTATTTATCTTTATACAACAATTCCAGCCGTTTCCGGACATTATTGATACCAATACCCGAATTGCCCTGTTTGGGTTCCCTGCCGGGACTTTTTCCGTTCATCAGTTTCATCACCAGTAAAGTGTGTTTTATTTCGATGGTAAGATTGATCCATGGGTTCACCAGCATATTGCTGGTTCCGTGTTTGAATGCATTTTCAATAAAAGGCAGCAGTAACAAAGGAGCGATATATATATCTTCTGCCCGGTCGGGAATCAACACATGTACATCCAGTTTGTTGCCGTAGCGGATCTTTTCGAGGTTGATATATTCTGCAATCATCTGAAGTTCCTGTTTCAACGGAACCAGTGGTTTCTGTCCTTCGTACAGGATATAGCGGAGCATATCCGATAAACCCATGATCATTTTAGACCCTTTAGGAGATTCCGTTTGTGTTTGGGAGAAGATATTATTAAGAGTATTGAATAAAAAATGCGGGTGCACCTGTGCTGTCAGCAATTGCATTTGAGCAGCAGTATTCTCTTTTTGCAACTGCAGGTTTCTTTGTTCTTTCAGGTACCAGTGTTTGACAAATTTCAATCCCAATGCGAAGGACGTAACGGTAAACACCCCTTTGATCATATAAGTAACACCCATGAAAAAAGCTACGGCTGGCATTCGACGGGTATTCTCGGTATACTGTGCGGGCAAAACGGACAGCATCCAAGGGAACACATCTTTGAAAAGATAAAAGAAGATCACACCACCGAGGAACCAAATGATGACGGTAACCAAAAAGCCGGCAATGTATTTTTTCTTTAAATAGAGCTTAGGTAAAACCAGGTATAACATCAAATAAACAATCGGGACCTGGCCAGCAGTGAATAAAAAGCTTTCTGCCAGGGTGTAAGGAGGATTTCTGAAAAATGATATTTGATCATTGTGCGGTTGTGCCGCATGCGAGATAGATAAATAGAGGTAAACAGAAATCCAGAAGAACACATGCCGCTTAATACGATCGGCTTTTTTTTCAGAGAATATAAACTGGTTTACCTCCATCACTCCATTGTATATCTAAAATTAGCATAATATATCAGTAAGGTGAAATGCGGTCTCTTCTAATGAGATGAACGACGGATTCGTTCCGACAAAACGATTTAATCGAGGACAAAAACAAGGGTGTTTTACGTCTGTTAGGTTCGAAGCGGGAAACCCTGCTGCAGCAGTGTCTGTAAGTGCTGGCAGGCAGCTGGTCGCATTTTCCAAAAAAGCAGGGAGCTGGAAAGAAGTTTTAGGCTGTTAACCATTACTTATC
>CBFGLD010000135.1:0-8200 GCA_965649495.1 uncultured Flavihumibacter sp.
TGCCTTCACTGGTAACAAATTTGAATTCAGGGCCGTGGGATCTTCCGCCAACTGCGCTAACCCCATGACTACCCTGAATACCATCATGGCCCAGACCCTGAAGCAATTCAAAAAGGATGTGGACGCGCTGATCGAAAAAGGAGAGAAAAAAGAGATCGCCATCATGCACGTGATCCGCGAATACATCGTTGCCAGCGATAAGGTTTTATTTGAGGGTGATGGTTATTCCGAAGAGTGGGCAACTGAAGCCGGCCAACGGGGCCTTCCCAATGTGAAGACCACCCCAACGGCCCTGGATGCGATGGTTACCGACAAAACCAAAAAGCTGTTTGAATCCAACGGGGTACTGACCCATGTGGAACTGGAAGCACGCCACGAAATTGAGCTGGAGAAATACATCAAGCACGTTCAGATCGAGGCCCGCATCATGGGTGAGCTCTGCACCAGCCACGTTCTGCCCGCAGCCATCAAATACCAGAATATCCTGATCAATAATATTAAGGGATTGAAAGAGATCGGCCTGAAGGAAAGCAGTTATGCCAACCAGCTCCAGATCCTGGAGAAGATCAGCGAACACATTAATATATTGAGTGACCTGGTAGAGAAAATGATCGAAGCCCGTAAGGTTGCCAACAAAATATCCGATACGCGCGAAAAAGCAATTGCGTACGAAAGCCAGGTAAAAGCCCAGTTCTTTGATGCGATCCGCTACCGGGTCGACAAGCTGGAATTGCTGGTGGACGACAGCCATTGGATGCTTCCCAAGTATCGTGAAATGTTGTTCCTGCGCTAAGCGCGTAACCAAAACCAACTACAAATGAAATGCCCCCATCAGCTTATTGCTGACCGGGGGTATTTTTTTATACTATCGAAATCACAAGCGCTCCTTCACCCATTTCAGGGCCAGCTTCAACTGCTCCTCCGGGGTAATGGTGGAGTTGTCCAGCACCAGTGCATCTTCCGCCTGCCGTAAGGGACTTACTTCGCGATTGCTGTCGATATAATCCCGCATCTCCAGGTTATTCTTTACCTCCTCAATGGTAATATTCGGGTTTTTCTCAAAGAGCTCCCGGAACCGGCGTTCCACTCGTATGGCATTATCCGCGGTCATGAATATCTTCAACTCGGCTTTCGGGAAAACAACCGTACCGATATCCCTACCATCCATAACGATCCCTTTTTTCTTTCCCATTTCCTGTTGCTGCTTAACAGCAAACTTGCGGACTTCCCGGATGGCGGCTATTTCACTGACCTTCTCGGCTACCACCAGGTCTCGGATCACATATTCCACGTTCTCATCGTTCAGGAACATTTCGGATTGCTGGCTCGTTTCATTGAAACGGAATTCAAGCTGGATATCTTTCAGCGCAACGGCCACCTCAGCAGGGTCCGTCCAGTCAATATGGTTTCGCAGGAAATACAGGGTGATGGCCCGGTACATGGCCCCGCTATCTATATAAACATAATTCAGCTGACGGGCCAGCTGGCGGGCCAGCGTGCTCTTGCCGCAACTGCTCCACCCATCGATGGTAATAATGATCTTGTTCTTAGATGCCATGGTACAAAGATACTGTGGACGGTCCACTAAACAGAAGGGCCGTCTCTGTGGACGGCCCCTGCTTTATTAGTATGGTATTATGCTTCTGATTTTTCTTTTTTAGGAGGAGAAGATTCCTTCAGGCTGAACTTGATCTTGTTCTGCTCCTTGTCCAGGTCCGCAATCAAAACATCCCCTTCTTTGATGGACATATTCAGGATCTCTTCCGCCAGCGGATCTTCCAGGTATTTCTGCAGCGCACGGTGCAAAGGCCTTGCGCCAAACTGCTGGTCGTATCCTTTTTCGGCAATGAAGTTCTTGGCCTCTTCAGTCAGTTCCAGGGAGAAGCCGAGATTCTTCAACCGCTTCATTACGCCTGCCAGCAGAATGTCAATGATCTGGAAGATATGCTCCTTGCTGAGACTGTTGAAAATGATCACATCATCGATCCTGTTCAGGAACTCCGGTGAGAACGTACGCTTCAGCGCTTTCTCTATCACCGCCTTATTGTTCTCGTCCGAACTGGCGGTGCGGGCAGAAGTGGCAAAACCAACCCCTTCGCCGAAATCCTTCAACTGGCGCACCCCGATATTGGAGGTCATGATGATCAGGCTGTTCTTGAAATCCACCTTGCGGCCCAGTCCATCCGTGAGCTGCCCGTCATCCAGCACCTGCAACAGAATATTGTAAATATCCGGGTGGGCTTTTTCGATCTCATCCAGCAAGATCACAGAATAGGGTTTGCGCCGTACCTTTTCGGTGAGCTGTCCACCTTCTTCATAGCCTACATAACCGGGAGGCGCACCGATCAACCGGCTGATGGTAAACTTCTCCATGTATTCACTCATGTCAATACGGATCAGGGTATCCTCGCTGTCAAACATATAACGGGCCAGTGAGCGCGCCAGTTCGGTCTTACCAACGCCTGTGGGACCCAGGAATATGAAGGTGCCCACCGGCTTTTTGGGATCTTTCAAACCAACCCGGTTACGCTGAATGGCTTTCACCACTTTTTGGATGGCTTCTTCCTGCCCGATCACCATGTTACCCATGTCCTGGGCCATCTTCTTCAGCTTCTCACTTTCGGCCTGCACCATACGCTTCACCGGGATGCCGGTCATCATACTCACCACTTCCGCAATATCTTCTTCGGTTATGGGGTACCGTTTGTGCTTGCTTTCTTCCTCCCACTGCGACTTGGCTTTCTCCAGGTCTTCCTGCAAACGCTTTTCCGTATCGCGCAGGGAAGCAGCCTCTTCAAACTTCTGGCTTTTTACGACGCGGTTCTTTTCGTTCTTAACATCTTCTATCTTTCGCTCCAGGTCCAGGATCTCTTCGGGAACATTGATATTCTTAAGGTGAACACGGGCCCCCACTTCATCCAGCACATCAATCGCCTTGTCCGGCAGCAAGCGGTCTGTCATGTAGCGGTCGCTGAGTTTCACACAGGCATCAATGGCATCGTCGGAATAATTGACGTTGTGGTACTCTTCGTATTTCGGCTTGATGTTATTCAAAATCTGGATGGTCTCTTCCACGCTCGGCGGGTCTACCATCACTTTCTGGAAACGACGGTCCAGCGCTCCATCCTTTTCGATATACATGCGGTATTCATCCAGGGTAGAGGCACCGATGCATTGCAATTCACCCCGGGCAAGAGCCGGCTTGAATATGTTGGAAGCATCCAGGGAACCACTGGCACCGCCCGCGCCTACGATCGTATGGATCTCATCGATGAAGAGGATGACATCACGGTTTTTCTCCAGTTCATTCATGATGGCTTTCATCCGCTCCTCAAACTGACCGCGGTACTTGGTACCAGCTACCAGCGCTGCGAGGTCCAGGGAGATCACGCGCTTATCGAACAGCACCCGTGATACCTTTCGCTGCACAATGCGCAGGGCAAGTCCTTCCACAATGGCGGTCTTACCCACACCGGGTTCACCAATCAGGATGGGATTGTTCTTTTTACGGCGACTCAGGATCTGGGATACCCGCTCAATTTCTTCTTCGCGCCGTACAATCGGATCCAGGGCGTTGGTCTCTGCCAGGCGGGTGATGTCACGGCCGAAATTATCCAGCACCGGAGTTTTACTTTTGGAAGCACCGGTTTGCTTAGCCTTCTGCTGGCTGTATTTTTTTTCCTCGTCAAAATCGTCTTCGTTCTCGTCCTGGAATTCACTTCTCACGTCATTGCTTTTGACCACGCCCAGTTCGTTGCGAAACAGGTCGTAGTCCACGTCAAACTGGTTCAGGATCTGGGTGGCAATGTTTTCCTTATTCTTCAGGATCGAAAGCATCAGGTGTTCGGTTTCCACCGTGGGACTCTTAAGTGCCTTGGCCTCCAGCACGGTTACCCGAATAACTTTTTCGGCTTGTTTGGTCAGGGGCAGACTGTTGATATTGGCGATGTTCTTCCCGGTTTTATCCTTAACGGCAAGCTCCACTTCCTTTCGCAATTCATACAGGTCCACATTAAAACTTTTCAAGATACGGACAGCGGTATTGTCACCTTCCCTTATCAGTCCCAGCAGCAAATGCTCCGTACCGATAAAATCATTCCCCAATCGCAACGCTTCCTCCCTGCTGAACGAGATGATCTCCTTTACCTGGGCTGAAAAATTGTTGTCCATTTTATAAGTTGTTGTGTGTTATACAATAATAACGAATATTTTTGAGTTTAGGTTTGCCCGCCACTCCCTATAAGAACGTGCAAACCGCTACCAAATTTTACACTTATGCAGGTCAAAATTGATACCAAGGAAAAATTCCATGTCATTACGTTACTTGACCCGCAAATCCCTGCTAATATGACAGAGGAACTGCAGCAAAGTTTGACTCATTACCTCCAACAAGACGTTAAAAATGTGGTACTGAACATGGGTAAGGTGGAAGGTATGGAGTTGCAGGCTGCCGAAGCTTTAATAAAAGTACAGCAATCGTTTTATGAAAACAATGCCTCTTTTGTGATCTGCGCATTGCAGCCATCAGTGGAAGAATGGCTGGATAAGGAACAGTTACTGGAGATCATGAGCGCCACACCTACCGAATCGGAAGCCTGGGATATTGTGCAGATGGAAGAGATCGAACGGGAATTACTGGATGATGCAGATCCCTTATTTTAAGCAACACTATGCTGGCAGTAACCATATTGGGAAATAACTCCGCCTTACCTGCATTCGACAGGCATCCGACGGCACAGGTGGTGACGCTGGATGAGTTCCTGTTCCTGGTAGACTGCGGCGAGGGTACCCAGATGCAGATGGCCAAGTATAAGATCCGGCGCAGCAGGATCCAGCACATCTTTATCTCGCATCTGCACGGCGACCATTATTTTGGGTTGATCGGGCTGATCACAAGCATGGGATTGTTGGGCCGCGAGACCGAGCTGAACCTTTATGCCCCGGCACCACTCATGGACATGATCCGGATGCAATTGAAAGTGGCCGATACAGTGCTCCCCTACCCCTTGCATTTTTACGCGCTGGAGGGTACGGCGGTGCTGGTAAAACAGGAAAAGTTCAAAGTGAGCTGCTTCCCGGTTAATCACCGGATCCCCTGCTGGGGCTTTCGCTTTGAGGAAGTCAAGGCACCCCGGAAGGTAAACCCGGAAATGGCCCGTCAGCACGAAGTGCCGGCTGCATTTTTCGACCGTCTGAAATGGGGTGAAAACTACACAAACAAGGCGGGCAAATTAATCCTCAACGAATGGGTAACGGATGCAGCCCCCAAGCCTCGCTCTTATGCGTATTCTGCCGACACCTGTTACGATGAGGGCCTTATTGAACATGTCAGGGGCGTCGACCTGCTTTACCACGAAACCACTTACCTGAAAGACCTGGCCGACCGTGCCATGAAACGCTTTCACTGCACCACGCACCAGGCGGCAACCATCGCGCTGAAAGCAGCGGTTCGGAAACTGATCATTGGTCACTTCAGTTCCAAGTATGAAAAGCTGGACCTGTTCCTGGAAGAAGCCAAAGAAGTGTTTCCCAATACCTTCCTGGCACAGGAAGGGGTGAGCTACCGGGTATGAGTTGGGTAATCATTCATTCAACCACTGAATAAATGCCGGCAACTGGTTTCTCCAGGCCGCTTCATTGTGTTTACCGGTCTCATTCACTACCACCCGTACCCGCTTTTGAGGAAACAGGGCGCTGATCCGTTTCATGTCGGGGACCATCTCCTTGCTTTCAGCGCCTCCTGCATAAAAGAAAAGAGAGGCTGCTCTATTGCCGGCAGACAGGACCTGTCGTGTTTGTGCTTCCACTTCCGGCGTGATCCAGAAGGAGGGAGAGAACACTCCCGCTTTACCAAATACACCGGGATACCAGATCCCTGCATAATAGGAGATCAATCCCCCCATGGAACTGCCGGCAACGGCGGTATGCCGCCTGCCTTTCCGGGTCCGGTAATGCTGGTCGATATAGGGTTTCAGGGTGGTGGCCAAAAAGTCCAGGTAAGCCCTTCCTTCTCCCTTGCCGAAACGCTCCTGGTCGTTGGGATTGTATTCTGTCATGCGTTTGGCGGCCCCATTATCCACCGCCACGATGATCCACTGCCTTTTTGCACTGTCCATGGCTTCGTCGGCACCCCACTCCCCGGCAAAAGAGGTACTGTCATCAAAGATGTTTTGTCCATCCTGCATGTACAGAACCGGGTACTTCTTACGGTTATGCGCATAGGCTTCGGGCAGCCAGACACGGATGGTCCTTTGCCTCAACAACTGAGGCATGGCAAACGCGGTATCTGCTATGCGCACCCCGGTGCCGGCAGAGGAAGCCCTTTCCGGCGGTTGGGCATACCCGGTAGCTGACAACACGGACAGCAAGCCAATGGCTGCCAGTATCTTTACGGGGATGGATTTCATGAAGCCTGCCGTCATTTCATGAGATAGGCATTCACCTTTTCACGCAGGGGCTCACTGAGAGGAACCATGGGTAAACGGAGATGGTTGCTGATCAGTCCCAGTTCCGCCAGGAATGCTTTCACGCCGGCGGGGTTGTTTTCAGCAAACAAGAGGTGGTAGGCTTCCAGCATGGAATCGTTCAGGCTTTTTGCCTTATTGAAGTCGAAGGCCAATCCCGCCCTGACCATGTCGGCAAACTTTTTGGGCAGGCAGTTAGCGGCCACGCTGATGACCCCATCCATGCCACAGGCCAGCTGGGGCATCACCAGGTCATCGTCGCCACTCACTACCAGGAAATGCTCGGGGCGGTCTTTCAGTATGTGCATGCATTGCACCATATTGTTAGCGGCTTCCTTAATGCCACCGATATTCGGCACTTCATGGGCCAGTCGCAAAGTAGTGGAGGCTTCCATGTTCCTGCCCGTTCTACCGGGAACATTGTAGAGGATCACCGGTTTGGGTGACGCGGCGGCAATGACTTCGTAATGTTTGAAGATCCCTTCCTGGGATGGTTTGTTGTAATAAGGGCTGGCGCTGAGGATAGCAGTGGCCTTGTCGAGCGGGAAAAGCTCCAGGTCTTTCACCAGCTCATGGGTATTGTTACCGCCGATACCCACCACCACCGGAACCCGGCCATCCACGTGTTCATAAGTGAATTGAATGATATCGATCTTTTCCTCTTTGGAAAGCGTGGGGGTTTCACCGGTAGTACCCAGAGTCACGATGTATTCCACCCCGTTTTTTATGATAAAGTTGATGAGGCTTTCGAGTGCGGGATAATCAATTTTACCTGAGTGGGTGAAAGGTGTAACTACGGCAACCCCGGTACCACGTAATATTTGTCTTAGAGACATGGAAATAAAATGATTTAAAAGTTGAAGGAATGTAAAGACCCGGATCAGGCCGGAAGCTCATCCCAGAAGCCCATTTTGCTGAACTTTGCGATGCGCTGTTGCACCCGCTCTTCTGCGGTTACCTGTTTAAGTTCCTTCAGTGTTTCCAGGAGCACCTGCTTGAGATTGGCGGCAGCCAGGTCATAATCCCAATGGGCGCCACCGCAGGGTTCGGGAACCACGCGGTCGACCAGTCCAAAGGAATGCATATGTTCGGAAGTCAGTTTGAGTTCTTCAGCGGCCTTTTCTTTCATTTCCCAGCTGCGCCAGAGGATGGAGGAACAGCTTTCGGGAGAGATCACGGTGTACCAGGTATTTTCCAGCATGAACACCCGGTCTCCCACCCCGATCCCCAGTGCACCACCGGAAGCCCCTTCACCGATCACCACGCAGATCACCGGTACTTTGAGGCGCATCATTTCATAGATATTGCGGGCAATGGCTTCGCCCTGCCCGCGTTCTTCGGCTTCCAGGCCGGGATAGGCACCGGGCGTATCGATCAGGGCAATGATGGGCTTATTGAATTTTTCAGCCAGCTTCATCAGTCTTAGTGCCTTGCGGTACCCTTCGGGGTTGGCCATGCCGAAATTGCGCAGCTGCCTCATTTTGGTATTGATGCCCTTTTGCTGCCCGATGAACATAACGGTTTCTCCATCCAGTTGACCAAATCCCCCCACCATGGCCTTGTCGTCCTTCACATTTCGGTCGCCGTGCAGCTCCACAAAATTGGTAGTCATTTTCTGGATATACTTCATGGTATAGGGACGATCGGGGTGGCGGCTCAACTGCACTTTCTGCCAGCTGGTGAGGTTGGCGGTGATGTCTTTACGGGTCTGGACCACCTGCTGTTCCAGGTCACGG
>CBFGLD010000136.1:0-8171 GCA_965649495.1 uncultured Flavihumibacter sp.
TGGACAGCGCACGAGGTGCTAAGCTTCCGGCGGTGGCGGTGATCAGGTTGGAAGAAGGAAGCAGCAGGGTAATGGTATTACCCTGGTCAGCCCGGAGTGATAAAGACCGGACAGCAACCGATGCATCGGGTAACTGAACCAGGAAAGAGCCCGGAACAAGGCTGTTATCAATAACAACATCATCCGTTGCACCGGGAAGGATACCGGTATCCCAATTCAGGGGATCACTCCATAATCCATTTCCACCCGCACCGATCCACTGCACCTGCGCCATCACTTCCAGGGAAAGCAACAGCAATAACACCCCTGCACACTGCTTCATAACTCACGTTTTGCTGTATGCAAATTAGTTAGCCAGCAGGCATTTTACAAGCGCCCAGGAACAAATGGGTTAAAAAACGGTAACGACTAACAACAAACGAAAAAGCCCCGTCACAGACAGGGCTCTTCGAATCTATTCCGGAAGAATTACTTCTTCAGGCTATCTACTTTTGCATTGATAGTATCAACTGCAGCATTAACAGTAGAGTCGATAGCAGCAGCAGCAGAATCAACAGTAGCAGCAGCAGAATCAACTGTTGCACTAACAGCTGAAGAATCAGTTACAGTAACTTCAGTTTCAGTTGCATTGTTACAAGCAGCGAAAGCAGCGGCGATAGCCAGAACAGCAAATACCTTTTTCATTTTGATGGTTGTTTTTTGTTTTAAACAGGCGCAAAATTATGCGGATTTGCCAATTGTGCAAGTTTCAGGCCAAAAATTATTTCTTTCTGAAAAACACCCGCACCGGAACACCCTGGAAATTGAAGTTCTCGCGCAGTTTATTTTCAAGATAATTCCGGTAAGGCGCCTTGATGTCATCCGGATAATTACAAAAGAATGCAAAGGACGGAACCACCGTGGGCAATTGCGTTACATACTTGATACTCACGGGGTTGCCTCTCACTACAGGAGGATGGTAGGCTGCTATGGCTTTCAGCATTACCTCGTTGAGCTGGGAGGTAGGAATCCTGCGCTTACGGTTTTCCACCACTTCCAGGGCAACTTCAATTGCTTTGAAAATCCGCGTTTTCTCTTTTGCAGAAATAAAAATCATGGGCACATCGGTAAATGGCGCCAGGCGTTCCTTTAGTTTCCTTTCGTAGTCGCGCGCGGTATTCGTTTCTTTTTCAACCAGGTCCCACTTGTTCACGAGTATTACGATACCTTTTCCTTTTCTGGCGGCCAGGCTGAAAATGCTAAGGTCCTGGGCGGCGATACCTTTTTCCGCATCCAGCACCATCATACAAACATCGGCTTCATCGAGCGCTTTAATGGCCCGGATCACAGAATAAAATTCGAGGTCTTCCTGCACTTTCTGCTTACGCCGGATTCCGGCTGTGTCGATCAGAATAAACTCTTTATTGAAGAGATTATAGTGGGTATGTATGGTATCGCGGGTAGTGCCGGCAACATCGCTGACGATAGTCCTCTCCTGCCCTACCAGCGCATTCAATAAACTACTTTTACCCACATTGGGTTGGCCGATGATGGCAAATTTTGGAATGCCTTCCCCTTCCGCAACCGCCATCTTTTCTTCCGGGATCTGGTCCACTATTGCATCCAGTAACTCCCCCGACCCGCTTCCGCTTATGGCAGAGATGAAAAACACCTGTTCAAAACCCAGGCTGTAGAATTCGGTCGCATCCAGCATACGCTGGGGATTATCCACTTTATTCACCGCCAGGTAAACGGGCTTGGTCGTTCTTCTCAGCACATCCGCCATGGATTCATCCAGGTCAGTTATACCGGTAGCTGCATCCGTAACAAAAATCAATGCATCGGCTTCATCCAATGCAATGAGCACCTGCTTGCGGATCTCTTTTTCAAATACATCTTCGCTGCGGGGCACGAACCCGCCCGTATCAATTACATTGAAGGTCTTACCACTCCATTCCGCTATCCCGTACTGGCGGTCACGCGTTACACCACTCTCATCATCCACGATCGCTTTACGCTGCTCCAGCAAACGGTTAAAAAAGGTACTCTTCCCCACATTAGGCCTCCCGACGATGGCTATTGTATATCCTGACATATTATGCTGTTTGAACTACTGATTGCTTTTAATTACTTATACCCGTATTCCTTAAGATACAGTTCATTGTCGCGCCATTTCGGCCGCACTTTCACATAGAGCTCCAGGAAAACCTTCTGCCCCAGGAACTTTTCAATTTCCTGCCTGGCCCGGGTTCCCAGTTCCCGGATACCCTTGCCTTTTTCACCCAGGATAATTCCTTTTTGAGTATCCCGCTGAACAATGATATCCGCCATTATTTTGACCAATGTGGATTTCTCTTTGAACTCCTGTACCAGCACGGCGGTATGGTAGGGAATCTCATCCTGGTAGAGCTGGTAAATTTGTTCCCGGATAAGTTCGCCTACAAAAAAGCGGGTAGGCAGGTCCGTGAGATTCTCTTCATCAAAGAAAGGTTCACCTTCCGGTAGAAAGGACAATATTTTCTGCAGCAGATCCTCTATCCCCGATTTCGTCAGGGCAGAAATTGCTATCACCTCCTTAACGTAAGGCTTATCTGCAAAAAACTGTTTGGCCTGCTCCAGCCTGTCTTTCGTGGCACCATCCGCTTTATTCAGTACCAGCAGGGCGGGAACTTTCAGTTTCAGGGAGCTGAAGATGGCATCGCTTTCAGACCAATCATCGTGTACATCTACCAGTAAGAGGGCAAGATCCGCATCTTCCAGCGCAGATTTAACCGCCTGCATCATCTTTTGATGCAGCCTGTATTTGGGTTCAATGATACCCGGGGTATCCGAAAAGATGATCTGGTATCCGGGTTCGGATAAGATTCCCTTGATCCTGTGACGGGTGGTTTGAACTTTATGCGAAACAATAGCCAGTTTTTCCCCCATCAGTGCGTTGAGCAAGGTACTTTTACCAGCATTGGGTTTCCCGAAAATATTTACAAATCCGACTTTCATCTTTAGCTTTTTGCGGGGCAATAGAACTGACGCTAAAGAACAAGGGGAGGTAGTCATATTCTGCTGCGTGGCTATTGCCGCATGCGAATAAAGGGTGCAAAGGTAATGAAATACGGGTTATTGGCCAAACGGGCAGGTAGTATGAGTACCGTTTATTACATTTGGAAAGGTAAACCCTCCACCTTGCCCAAACAACTGCTAATAGTCCTGACAGTCATGGCCTTATGCCTCAATGGCATTGCTCAATCACATCAATTCCTGTTCTCCCATATCGGACCCCGTGACGGCCTGGCCTCCGAACACGTGCTGGCCGTGGTTCAGGATCGAAAAGGTTTTATCTGGATATCTACCCAAAATGGATTTCAACGCTATGATGGACAGCGGTTTATCAATATCAGGACAGAAACCTATAATGGAGCCACCATTCCCGAAGGGGTGATTTTCAGCCTGTCAATAGATGAAAAGGACCGGCTTTGGATGGTGATCGCCGGAAACCGGGTGGGCTACCTGAATACCTCCGATTTTTCTTTCCGGGAAACCCCCATCCGCTATCCTAAGGAAAAAATTGAAAGAGCCGGGAGTGGTTTATATGTGGATCGAAAAGGCACTCCCCTGCTGGTACTGGTAGGCCATAGCCATTTTACATTCGATGAAAAAAAACAGGAGTTCACAGCATCCCTGAATAAATTTCAATTGCCGGATGGTTGGAAACCGTATTACATCTGGCAGGACACATCCTTACATTATTGGGTAGGAACCGACTCCGGACTGGTAAAAATTAATGGGGCCAATGGGCAGTTATCTTACCGGGGTCATAACCCGGCAAAGGACCCGGTCATACAACAGTTCCGGGATCTCCGAAACATCATCTTTGCCTATTACGATCATGCCCGAAACTTTTGGATCACTGCATGGCCCGGAGGAAAACTTACCCTCTACCAGTACAACCTTGCTACCGGAAAAACAAAACAGTGGCAGGACGATATCTCGCGCGCGCTGAATAAATATTATGAACCCCGGGGGGTACTGTCGACCACTGATGGCAATGTATGGACCTGGGGCATGAACCTGTTTGCCCGGATCAATTTAAGCAGGGAACAAGCTGAAGTCATCAGCAATAATTTACCCGGGGAATACAGTATCCGATACGATGATATCAGCCAGATCTATGAGGACCGCGAACAGAATATCTGGGTTTGTACCGACAAAGGGCTCTTCCGCTTTAATCCTCCGGCCCAAAAATTCAAATTATTCAACAACCGAAGGGTTGGAAAGGATTCTGTTTATTCAACAGATGTGACCGGGATGCTGGAGTTGAAAAACGGTTCCATCTTAATTTCCACCTGGGGATCGGGAATTTTCCAGTACGACAGTAATTTCAATGCAATATCCCATCCCATAGCAGGGCCCAGCCTGAAGGGCGCGGAAATAATGACCTGGTGCCTGCTCGAACGGCGTAACGGAGACATCGTGCGGGGGCACCAGGCCGGCGTTGTATTCATTTACCACCCCGCTACGGGAATAACAGAAACGTTCCGGGATTCCCTATTCCGAAACAGCACGGTTCGGCAGGTGGTGGAAGACAGGGAGGGCAACCTGATTTTCGGAACTCAGCGAGGATTGCTGGTGAAGATGGATACCAACCGGAACTTCACCTTTTACCAGGATTTGAAAAGCACGATCGTGCGCTTACAGTACGACCGCCAGGGTGCATTGTGGGCAGCTACTACCGCGGGTGGTGTATTCCGGCTGGAAACATCCTCGGGTAAGATAGTAAACCAGTATACTGCTGACCTGGGACCCGAGAAATCCTTACGATCCAATTCCTGTTCCGATCTCCTGGAATACGATGACAGCACCATGGTTATTGCTGCCGGTGGCTTAAACTTCCTGAACAAGCGAACCGGAAAGATCAGGATCTTCAGTCTCCGGGAAGGACTTCCTTCGAATGAGGTTGCCAACCTGGTAATGGATCAGACAGGGCAGATCTGGATGACCAGCGGACTGGGCATTGCCGCATTCGATCCCAAAGGTGGGCCCGTTCATTCTTACAATGCATCCGATGGGGTGCATACCAATAGTTTCAGCCTGGCATCATCCTATAAATTCAGGAATGGACAGATTGCCTTCGGAACTTCCCATGACATCCTGGTGTTTGATCCGTACTCGGTTTCTGAACAAACCTATTCTCCTCCCAAAGTGGAGATCAGTGGCATTTCGGTCATGAACAAATGGCTATCCCTGGATTCACTGGAAAAAGCGGGAGGATTACAGTTGAGGCATGATCAGAATTCGATCGTGATTGAATTCAGCACCCTGACCTATCAAAATTCATATGGCATCCATTACCAACTGGAAGGGCTGGACGATGAATGGACATCAACGGGCCAGGTGCCACAGGTGGTGTTAAGCTACCTGCCACCCGGTAATTATACCCTGAATGTTGCCACGCGTGATGGGAAAGGGGAACTGGGGGAGATCACGAAACTAAAGCTAACGGTCAATGCTCCCTTCTGGAAATCCACCTGGTTCTATTCACTGCTGGCGCTGATCCTGGCCGGGGGATTATTCTGGTTAGACCGGCAGCGGCAGAACAGGGTCCGGCGGGAATGGGAAATGCGAAGTGATATTGCCGGGAACCTGCACGAAGAAGTCAATACCACGTTGCAGAACATCAACGTTCTGAGTGAAATCGCGGGAATGAAAGCCAATACCGATGCCGAACGATCCAAAGAATACATCTACGATATCCAGCAGAAAAGCAGGAATATGGTAATCGCCATGAACGATGTCCTCTGGAGCATTGATCCGCAAAACGATAGTATGCCCCGGACAATTGAGCGTATTCACGAAGTGGCACAAGCCATGCGCAGCAGGCATGAAGCAGAGGTTTCCATAAACCTGGACAAGAATGTCCCGACCTTAAACCTGAATATGCGGATACGCCATGAGTTTATTATCATTTATAAACTGGCTATGGTTACGCTGATAGAAAAAAGGAACGCCAAAGCAGTACAGGTAAACCTGGAATACCAGAAAGGCATATTAAAAATGGGTGTAACGGCACCCGGATTAAAAATAAACAGGCACAGCAATGAGGTGGGCAGGAACCTTTCAGAAATGGAAAAGCGGGCACGTTCCATTAGTGCATTGCTGACGATACTGGAAGATGCAGGCGGCGCCACTATCATCTTAAAACTCAGTATCGGAAATGGGATTAAAGCTATATAGTAAAGGGGAACCACTCATTTTCCTCTGGTTCATATTGCCATTCGTGATTGCGTTAAACGCCATCATATTTGGCAACTGTATTTTTGCATCCCTTCAAACCTTCGGCAGCACCTTCCTGGTCAGCGTTGGTGTGCTCGTAACCAGTTTCCTGGGATTCCGGTCGGTAGCATTCCTCATCCGTAACCGGTTTCCCAGCAATGCCGATTTGTTCCGCCGCATCGCTGTGATGCTGGGAATATTTGCCTTTATGAATATCCTGCTGATCACCGGTTTGTATGCCATCCATAATGCTGTTGCGATAAGCGGCTGCCCACTGGTCTTTTCCAATTTCTGGTGGGCATTTCTCTTCGCAACGCTTTCCAGCACCATTATTACCATTTTAAACGAAGCAATGGTAAACTGGAACAGTTGGAAAAGGTCTATCACGGAAACAGAGGAACTGAAAAATGCCTACCAGAAGACCCGGTTGCTGGGACTGAAAGGACAGGTGAATCCGCATTTCCTGTTCAATTGTTTCAATACTTTATCCAGCCTGATCAGCGAGGATGAAGAGGCAGCAGAGCAGTTCCTCAATGAGATGACCAAAGTACACCGCTACATGTTAAGGGGCGACGACGAATTACTGGTAACCCTGGAAGAAGAAATAAGGTTTGTAAAATCGTATTTGTTCCTGATACAATACAGGTTTGGCGAGGCAGTGAAAAGCAGCATCCGGATTCCGGCAGATGCCATGAATTGGCACCTGCCTCCGCTGAGTCTGCAAGTGATCATGGAGAATGTTATTTATACCAATTCAGCCAGCACCACTTCCCCATTACAAATTGAGATATCCCTGACCAAAGACCATTTGCTGGACATCAGCAATACGGTATCACCCCGGATGAGCAGGGATATCTATGATCACGAAGAAGGGCTGGATAACCTGCTCAATAAATATCGTTTGCTGGATAACCGGCTGATCCAGATTACCGAAACAGAAAGTGAAAGGCATATATACCTGCCGCTTTTAAAAAACAAGGAGGTAGTACTATGAAATTCTACCGCCCCCCAACCTACCAGTGGTATTCCTTTCTGCTATCCATGCCCGTTATTGACCTGACGCTGGCCCTGATATTATACGATGAACGGTTTTATAAGGATCCCAGGATATGGTACATCGCTATGCCCATAATCTTTCTGATGGGGATGGGATCCTGGTACCTGCATTACCAGTACGATCATTTTATCCGGGCCAGGTATCCTTCGCTGGAACAAACCAAACAACGTGTTGGCTTCAAATTCCTGACGAACATTCTGGTAATGTCTCCATCCATCCTGCTCATACTCCTGGTATTTGACCAGGCCGGCATTTTAGGATACCAATATAAACCCGAGGACCTGAAAGGGTTCCTGCTTACGGGCCTGTGCGTCAATTTTATTTTTGAAACATTGTGGGAGGCCATTTACACCATCGACAAATACAAGGAAAGCCTGGCGGAGCAGGAACTACTGGAACAGATGAGTATTGGCCAGGAGTTTGAAAACCTCAAAAGCCAGGTAAACCCGCACTTCCTTTTCAATTGTTTCAATACTTTATCCGGGTTGATTTCAGAAGACAAAAAGAAAGCGGAATTATTCCTGAATGAACTCAGTAAAGTGTACCGGTACTTACTCCGCAGTAATGATCCTGCCGCCACCCTGGAATCCGAACTGGCGTTCATTGAAAGTTATTGCAGGTTACTGCAAACAAGGCATGGGTCGGGACTCAATATCGCTTTTGAGATAGATCGCAAGTATAACACCTACCTGCTTCCCTCCAACAGTCTTCAGCTGGTAGTGGAAAATGCGGTAAAACATAATGTAATCAGCAAGGAGCAACCCCTGAACATTGAGATCTTTACAACTTCAGCCAAACAGCTAGTCATAAACAATAACCTGCAGCGAAAACAAAAGCGGGAACATTCCACCCGCATCGAGCTCCAGAA
>CBFGLD010000137.1:0-8124 GCA_965649495.1 uncultured Flavihumibacter sp.
CTCATGCTGTGGGCCAAGCCGCCGCAGGCGCGCGACAAGCAGGCGCTGGCCGCATACCTGTTACACCCGTCCGGCCGCCTCGCTGACCAGCCCAAAGAGCCCGGCCAGGCAGCCACACCAACCCATACGGCCAGGAGTATCCTGGATGAAGTACCCTATACCATGACCGGCTACAACCGCTTTCTTGACAGGAATGGTTACCCCGGTATCAAACCGCCCTGGGGAACACTCAACGCGGTGGATCTGAATACCGGTAAATTGTTATGGAAAGTGCCTGTAGGAGAATATCCGGAACTAACGCGCAGGGGTATCCCAATTACCGGAACGGAAGGGTATGGCGGTCCGCTGGTAACAAAAGGGGGGCTGGTATTCATTGCTGCCTCCAGGGATGCGCGGTTCAGGGCCTTTGACAAAGAAACGGGGAAACAACTGTGGGAAGCCGAACTTCCGGCACCAGGGTATGCCACTCCGGCTACCTACCAGGTTGATGGGGTGCAATATGTGGTGATTGCCTGCGGAGGTGGAAAGATCGGAAGTAAATCCGGCGACAGTTACCTGGCATTCGCCCTGCCTGCAGCAGCAGAAAAGAAAGGAACCAGGTAGATGACAGTTTTATTGAGCATAATAAGTATTTTTAGCATCCTTTAAAAAACAAGCAACCAATATGAACCGAAAACTACGTATGGGCATGATCGGTGGAGGAAATGATGCTTTCATAGGAGCCATCCATCGCCATGCTGCAAACCTTGACGGGAAGATAGAACTCGTGTGCGGGGCGCTCAGTATCAACAAGGATATAGCGATTGAAAGTGGCCGATCCCTTTTTCTGCCGGAAGACAGGACCTACACTTCCTGGGAAGAAATGCTGGATAAAGAAGCCGCCCTACCCGAAGGCCAGCGGATGGATTTTGTAACCATTGTTACACCCAACTTCGCCCACTTTGCCCCTGCCATGAAAGCCCTGGAAAAAGGATTTCATGTGGTCATTGAAAAACCGATCACACTATCGCTGGAAGAAGCAAAAGCCCTGGACCAAAAGGTACAGGAAACCGGGTTGATCCTTTGTCTTACGCATACTTATACCGGTTACCCCATGGTAAAAGAAGCCAAGGCCTTGATCCGGAAGGGAACACTGGGCAAGATCCGCAAAGTGTTTGTGGAGTACCGCCAGGGATGGCTCAGCAGGCTTTCAGAGCGGGAAGGGAATGCCGGGGCAGCCTGGAGGACCGATGCCAAAAAAAGTGGTAAGAGCGGTGTGATGGGGGATATCGGCACGCATGCCTTCAACCTCACGGAATATATTACCGGCTTAAAGGTAAGTGAGCTTTGCGCCAGCCTGAACATTGTGGTGGAAAACCGCGCCCTGGATGATGATGGAGCCGTATTGCTTCGATTCGATAATGGGGCCAGCGGTGTGCTGATGGCAACCCAGGTAGCAGCCGGTGAAGAGAATAATCTCTCTATCAGGATATATGGAGAACTGGGCGGATTGGAATGGCACCAGCAGGAGCCCAACAGCCTGTTGCTGAAATGGTACGATAAGCCAATGGAAACATTGCGGGCGGGTTCTGCCTACCTCAGCGATCTTGCCCGGCACAATTGCCGTACTCCGGGCGGCCACCCCGAAGGTTACCTGGAAGCATTTGCCAACCTGTACAAAAATTTTACGCTGGCACTGTCGGCACGCCTTGACAATTCCACTCTGAAAGAGGTGGTGGAATTCCCTTCTGTTACCGAAGGTGTCAGGGGGATGGCTTTCATTGAGAATGTGGTTCGCAGCAATGAGAGTTCGGAGAAGTGGGTGAGCTACGAATTATAAATTGTTTACCTGACCTGTGCCCGGCACTTACTGCCGGCACAGGACAGGCTAAACCCGTAATTTAGCGATGAGTCCGGTAGTGGAAAATCCTTCCACGATCGGGTTAATGACCACCCTTCCGCCGTTTTCCATAACCTCCCGATGACCCACTACTTCCTCTACCCGGTAATCGCCGCCTTTGACCAGGACATCTGGCATTATAGCCGTTATAATTTCATACGGGGTGTCTTCTTCAAATATTACCACAGCATCCACCATGATCAGGGAGGCCAGCAGCATAGCCCTGGATTGCTGGTCGTTCACAGGACGCTCGGGTCCTTTGTTCAGGCGTTTTACTGATGCATCGGCATTGACACCTACCACCAGTACGTCACCTTCTTCGGCTGCTTGTGACAGTGAGTAGATATGGCCCCGGTGCAAAATGTCAAAAACGCCGTTTGTAAAGCTGACCTTTTTACCCAGGAACTTCCACACCTCTACGGCTTTTTTAAGGTCGGCGAGTGTAAATATCTTTTGATGTACGATGGCGGGATTTCTCATGCCGTTTCATTTAAGAGATGAATGTTTGTTCTTTTGAAATTCGCCTGTGCCTGGCGATTAGGGGTAAGAGGGAAAAAGCGATGGCCCCGGCCACAATGATCAGCACGGATTGCGCCAGCCATAACAACCAGCCAAAAGCCTTGCCGATGTTTTCACCCAATCCGTACAATAACATGGTTTCCTGTACCAGGATAGGATAAGCGCCTATTCCCCCCTGGGTAACGATCATTCCGATACTACCCATGGTAAGAACCGAAAAAGAAGGAAGCCATCCGTATACGCTGGTAGGTTCCATGGCATAAAATCCGATACGGATACTGGCCAGGTAGAGGAACCAGATCAGGGCGGTATGGAAAAAGAACCAGCCTTTTTTCTTTACATATCGAACGCTGGTGAGTCCGGCCCAAATTCCGGATGCCACGGTGCGGATCTTCTGAATGAATCCTATATGCGAAAACCGTTGCAGGGCATACCAGGAACCTGTGCCTATGGCTGCCAGTACGCCCAGGGTAACCAGTAATCTTGCATAGTTAAATTCACCGGTGCCACCGGTAAAAATCTGGTTCAGGATATCGCCGGCAAAAGATCCGATAACATCTATCTGTGTAAAAATGGTGATTATCAGAACAATCACCAGGCAGATCAGGTCAAAAGCCCGTTCTGCCACGATGGTTCCGATGAGTTTGTCGGCCGGTACTTTCTCGTGGCGGGCCAGGAGGGTACATTTAACGATCTCGCCTAAGCGAGGAACCAGCAGGTTGGCAAGGTATCCGATCAATACTACCAGGTAGGTGAGGAGCGGCGACGGGTTATAGCCGAGGGGTTCCATGAGGATCTTCCATCGCATAGCCCGGCTGAAATGGCTGACGAGCAGCGCAATGGAAACCGGCACCAGCAGCCAGTAGTTGGCACCCGCCAGGGCGGACTTCATTTCGTTCCAGGCCTCTGTACTAATTTTGCCGATGCTCCACCACACTAAAAAGATCCCCAGCCCGAGGAAGAAAACATATTGCAGGAGGCTGCTGATCTTTTTATTCATACGGAGGAATTGATGGTATAAAGATAACAGCCCTTTTGAAGCGGGCGGTTATAAAAGATTGCCTTCTTTGGGAAAAACAACCCAGGGTTGGAAGGCTTTTGCTTTTTCAAAATCCATCCGGGCATAGGAAATGATGATGACAACATCGCCCACGGAACCCTGGCGGGCTGCCGGACCGTTCAGGCAACAAACACCCGATCCACGCTTTCCCTTGATGAGGTAAGTTTCCAGCCTTGAGCCGGTGTTTACATTAACCACCTGGATTTTTTCGTGTTCAATCATATTGGCGGCATCCATAAGATCCTCGTCCAAGGTAAGGCTTCCTACATAATGCAGGTTGGCCTCGGTGATCGTACACCGGTGCACTTTGGATTTCAATACTTCAATATCCATTACTATTCGATTGTTTCTGTTAAACGCTTCGCAAGGTACTATTTTCTGCCGTGGTATCTAGTGGATTAACATATTGTCGATCAGCCGGATTTCCTGTAACCAGGCAGCAGCCAGAACCACCAGTTGCCGGTGTCCGTCCCATTCTTCCAGCAGTTCCAGGTTGTCGGCAGCGGCAAGGGCAACATAGTCTACCTTAAAACCATTTTCAGTAAGAGATTGTTCCGCTGTTTCGCAAACCGGGCGGAGGGGGCCGGGTTGAAGGGTCTGTTTAATACGGGTCAGTTCAGCGGAAATCTGAACGGCCTGCTTTCGTTCGTCTTCTTTCAAGCGCATATTCCGGCTGCTCATGGCCAGTCCGTCCGCTTCACGAAGCGTAGGGCAGGTATGCAATTGGGTAGGTATCCCGGTAAGTTCCAGTAGTTTTTTGATCACCATGCATTGCTGGTAATCTTTCTGACCCATGTAGAGGTCATTGGCACCCACCAGTTCCAGCAGGCGATGCATCACCTGGCAAACGCCCTGGAAATGCCCCGGCCGGTAATACCCTTCCAGGATAGTCTCCAGGTATCCCAATTCGTAGGAGGGCAGGTGGGAAGTGCCCCCGGGATAGATATCGGTAACCGTTGGAAGAAATACCAGATCGACCCCCGCATTTTCCAGCAGGTCGAGGTCTTTTTCAATGGTGACCGGGTACTTTTCAAAGTCTTTGGGGTCGTTGAACTGGGTGGGGTTCACGAAAATGCTGCACACGGTGAACTGGTTGCCGGAGCGGGAGGCCTGTAACAAGGAAAGATGACCGGGGTGCAGGGCCCCCATGGTAGGCACAAAGCCGATGCTTTGCCCCAGCGCGCGCACGGAGGCCAGCGACTCGGCCAGGTGGACTGCTTTTTTGACCAGGATCATTAATGCTGTTTTAATTGGGTAAGTGCCGGCTTATCCGGTTTTTCACCTAAAAAAGATTACCTTTGCAAACTATTTGACTGAAAAATCAGTACCATTTTCACCAATCGTAACCGATCAAATGTCAACAAAGAAAAGAATTTTATTCATTGCCAACGAAATGTCGCCTTACCTGGAGCTGACAGAATTTTCAGAGATCGTAAACAGGCTGGCCATCAAATCGAATGACAATGGTTTTGAAGTGCGTTGCATTATGCCCCGGTTCGGTACCATCAATGAGCGCCGGCATCGTTTACACGAGGTTGTGCGGTTATCTGGTATCAATGTATCCGTAGACAATGATGACTTTCCCCTTCAGATCAAAGTTGCCTCTCTTCCCAATGCACGGCTTCAGGTGTATTTCCTGGACAATGAAGACCTTTTCAAGCGCAAGTTTGTGTACCATGATGACAAGGATGCGTGGTTTGAAGATAACAGCCTGCGCACGGTCTTCTTTTGCAAGGGCGCGCTGGAAACGGTTAAAAAATTCGGATGGCCCCCTGATATCATTCATTGCAGCGGTTGGATGAGCAGCCTGGTACCCTTGTACCTGAAGACGGCCTACAAAAAGGAACCTGTATTCGGGCACAGCAAGACCGTATTTACCATTGGCCAGAATACTTTCAAGGAAAAGATGGGCGCTGACTTTATCAAGGCGGCGGCTATCCATGCCAATGTTAAGGAAAAAGACCTGGAACCTTTTAAGGAAGGCACCAATGCCGCCTTATTCCGTGGGGGTGCTACCTATTCAGATGCCGTCACTTTTGGCGCCGATAAGGTAGACAAAAAACTGGCGGAAGAATTCTCCAAGGTGAAGGGCAAGAAGGTGCTGGCTTATAATGCAGAATCTGATTTAACAGACTATTTACAACTCTATAACGACCTTGCTAAATAGTGTTTTGACCCGCCCAATTATTTTAGACTAATTAACCGGTTTGTTTGTGAAGAAACTCCTGTATAGCCTTTCCTTTGTGATCGGTATTGTGTTTTATGTGTCCTCCTGTACCAAGATCAGAACAACCGAATTGGGAGGTGACCTTATTCCGGCAGTGGACAATGTAACCGTTTTTGATACTACCCTGGAAGTGATCACCGAACTCTACCAATTGCCGGATAGCACCAGGATCACGCGTACCGCCGTGCACGCACTGGGTATCATGCTGGATCCCAGCTTTGGTAAAACAACGGGTGAGATCTATTTCCAGGCGCATCCCCAGATATTCGGGAGCTATCCTTTTGGAAAAAGCCGGGACAGCCTGGTGGGGTTGGATTCTGTGGTACTCACCATGAAGGTGAATGGGGTGTATGGCGATACGAATTCGGTGCAGACGCTGCACGTGTATGAAATCAGCCAGTCTTCGGATTTCAAGGATTCCCTCCTGGGATATCCCATAAGCCGGGCGCCTTTTGCCGCCGATGAACTGATCGCCTCCCGTCAGAACCTTTTGTTCAGTACCCTCAACGACAGCCTTACTTATATCCGGGAAAAGGATACCGTTAAAACTGTAAATGAATTGCGAATCACCATACCCAACAGTTTTGGGATGCGCCTGATGAATTATGATACTGTTACCTACAAAACCGATTCAGCCTACAATACCAAATTCAAAGGATTTGCGATAAGGGCGGATGAAGGATCTGCACTGAAAAAGGCACTGGCCTATTTCAGCCTGGCAGACGGGGATGCGAAACTAAGTTTCCATTACAGGACCACCACCAATGGTGCTCCCGATACCACGGTCACTGATTTCATCCTGCGGGGTTATGGAAATGCCAACCTGGTACAGCGTGATCCGAGCGGGTCCGATTACAGCAATGCATTAGCTTCCGGCAGCAACAACCAGGAAGAGCTGTACCTGCAAACATCGCCGGGTTCATTTGCGCTGGTGAAAATCCCGGGCCTGGAAGCGCTTTCCAACCGGCTCATCTACAAGGCAGCCCTGGTCATAGAAAGACTGGAAGGACAGGAAGACAACCATTTCAGCGAACCCGATCTGCTATTCCTGGATGCGGTTGACAGTGCCAATAACAAATTCCTTACCGTCAGGAATTCGTTTGAGCCGCAGGATAATACCGCGTATGGATACAACCCGGCGCTGTTTGGAGGCATCCTGGATAATAACCGTTACTCGTTTGATCTTTCCAGGTATGTACAGGGTATTGTGACCCGGAAAGAGGATTCCTATGCCCTCCGTTTATATGCTCCATATGTTACCCGACCGATCCTGGCGGGGACTACTGATATCACGCGATCCATATCGCTGAATTATCCCATCGCCGAAGGAAGGGTGGTGGTTGCGGGCGGGGCACATCCTACCAAAAAGATGCGGCTCTACATTGTTTATTCCAAATTATAGTGGAGTGGGCTTATATTTGCCCCGAATTTTTAAAAATCTTCCACATGCCTTATTTGTTTACATCAGAAAGTGTTTCTGAAGGACATCCGGATAAAGTAGCCGACCAGATTTCTGATGCGCTCATCGATAATTTCCTCGCCTTTGATCCGCAATCCAAGGTTGCCTGTGAAACGCTGGTAACCACGGGGCAGGTAGTACTGGCGGGTGAAGTAAAATCGAAAGCGTACCTCGATGTACAGGAAATTGCACGTGGGGTGATCCGGAAGATCGGTTATACCAAAAGTGAGTACATGTTCGAAGCCAATTCCTGCGGGGTGTTTTCTGCCATCCACGAACAAAGCTCGGATATCAACCAGGGTGTGGACCGGAAGAAAAAAGAAGAGCAGGGTGCAGGCGACCAGGGAATGATGTTTGGTTATGCCACCAATGAAACGGAAGACTACATGCCATTGGCGCTGGACCTGGCACATAAGTTATTGCAGGAACTGGCAGCCCTGAGAAGGGAAAACAAGCAGATCAAATACCTGCGCCCGGATGCCAAAAGCCAGGTGACTTTGGAATACGACGACAATAACAACCCGGTGAGGATTGATGCCATCGTTATTTCCACCCAGCATGATGATTTTGATAACGAAGCCAAGATGCTGGCGAAGATCAAGAAGGATATAATTGAAATACTGATCCCCCGGGTCAAGAGCAAATACCGTAAATATGCCAGGCTCTTCAACGATAAGATCAAATATCATATTAACCCAACCGGTAAGTTTGTGATCGGTGGACCACATGGGGATACGGGCCTAACTGGTCGTAAGATCATCGTTGATACTTATGGCGGCAAGGGCGCGCATGGCGGGGGTGCATTCAGTGGAAAAGATCCTTCCAAGGTGGACCGTTCGGCTGCTTACGCCACCCGTCATATTGCCAAGAACCTGGTGGCAGCAGGGGTGTGTGATGAGGTACTGGTGCAGGTTTCTTACGCTATCGGGGTGGCACAACCGATGGGAATCTATGTAAATACTTATGGCACTTCCAGGGTG
>CBFGLD010000138.1:0-8082 GCA_965649495.1 uncultured Flavihumibacter sp.
TGGAAAACTGCCCTGCATTTGATATAGCAGAAGATGGAAGTTTCGGAAAAAAGATCACCCTTAAAGTCAGCGATTACCGATCGGCGTTGGTACAGGGAAAATACCTTGCTAAAAAAGGGTTGTGGGTAAGCGAATTCCGGATCGAATCGGGGTTGAATTGCGGGGGGCATGCTTTTCCGACAGAAGGCATGTTGATGGGACCGATCCTCCAGGAGTTCCGGGACAGGCGGGAAGAGCTGATCCATGACATCTTCACGATCTACAACGAGAGTTTATACCGAAAGCATAAGAAGCGGTTCAAATACCCACCGGCCCTTCGTTTTACGGCGCAGGGAGGAATCGGAACGCATTCCGAGCAGGAATTTCTCCGCAGCCATTACCAACTGGACAGTGCCGGCTGGGGCAGTCCATTCCTGCTGGTGCCGGAAGCTACTACGGTAGATGAGGAAACCCTATTACTACTAGCTGCAGCCGGCCAGGAGGATATTGTATTAAGCCGGAGTTCTCCATTAGGAGTACGGTTTCATTACCTGCGCGGCACCAGTGCAGAGCGCGAAAGGCTGCAGCGGATCCGGAAAGGAAGACCCGGCAGCCCCTGTACGGAGAAGCACCTTGCCTTCAACACGGAGTTCACGAAGGAGCCCATATGTACCGCATCCAGGCAATACCAGCGGTTGAAAATAGAATCCCTGAAATCGGCCAATCTGGAGGAAAAGGAGTATCGCTTGCAGGTGGGGGAAGTATTGGAGAAGGAGTGCCTTTGTGTTGGCCTGAGTACCGCCGCGGGCCAGGTTCACCATGAACCCTTGTTAAAAAACCGCGATGCGGTTACCATTTGTCCCGGCCCCAACATTGCCCATTTTTCCCGGGTTGTTTCCCTGAAAACAATGGTGGACCATATCTATGGCAGGAAAAATATACTAACGGCAACGGATCGTCCACATATGTTCATTAAGGAACTGCAGTTATACATAGACTACCTGTCAGAACAATTAAGAAAGGGAACTTCTGCCAGTGGCTTTGAAAAGGCGAAACCCGGGTGGGCAAAGTTTTCAGCTAACCTGCGGGAGGGCATTCGCTACTACCGGCACTTATCCGCCCTGGCAAAGGATACCGGCGGGGATTTCGGGAAAGCCCTGGATGATGCATCCCTGGAAATCGATCTCCTTGAATACCAATACAGCCTGACCTAAGAAAAAAACCCGCCGGAAAACCGGCGGGTCCTTTATCAGCAGTTTGGTGAAATTAAGGCATGATAATCCTGGAAGGAGCCCCGATGATCTCTACCAGTTCAATGTCAAAAGTGAGGTCTTCACCTGCCAGTGGGTGATTGGCATCGAGGAGGATCACTTCTTCCCGAATTTCAGTAATCACTACAGGAACCACCTGCCCCTGGCTGTTGTTGAGATTCAGGCGCATCCCCATTTCAAGGGGCATATCAGCGGGTACCTGTTCACGGGGGAACTCTATAACCATTTCAGGATTTTTGGGACCATACGCATCATCAACAGGAATCTGAACGGTTTTCTTTTCCCCGATAGACATCCCCATCACACCGTTGTCGAAGCCGGCAATAACCTGGCCACTTCCAACCTGGAACTCCAGGGGGTCACGCCCCTCCGAACTATCAAAAGTAGTTCCATCGGTAAGGCGACCATGATAATGAACCTTTACGGTATCGCCGGATTGTACTTGTTGCATAATTGTTTTTTTTAATTGATCGATTCAGGCAGCAAGGTAAGAAAACTAGCAGAAAGAGCTCTTGGCCGAAGGCTTATATTTGACAAATGAAAAAGATTCTGGTATACCTGCTATTGCTGGCTTTGTTTGTCAATACCGGATGCGCGCAAAAACCCGTATCCGCAACCACGCGTATCATTCCAGCTGCCGAAAGATTCGACAGCTACCTGCCTTTGCTGAAAGGCAAGAAAGTGGGCATATTCGCCAATCAGACCACCGTAGTCCAGGATAATATACACCTGGTGGATGTCCTGCAAAAAAAGGGAATCACGATCACTGCCATTTTTTCACCCGAACATGGGTTTCGCGGGGTGGCTGATGCCGGAGAAAAAGTTGATAATTCCATTGACCCCCAGACCGGGATCAAGGTGATCTCCTTATACGGCAAAAAAAGAAAGGCCAGTGCGGAAGACCTGAAAGATGTGGATATACTTGTTTTTGACATCCAGGATGTTGGTGTACGGTTTTACACCTTCATCAGTTCTTTGGAAGAGTTCATGGAAACAGCCATAGAACACAACAAGCCGCTGGTGGTACTGGACAGGCCGAATCCCAATGGATTTTATGTGGATGGGCCGATACTGGAGAAGCCGTTTCGTTCTTTTGTAGGGATGCAGCCGGTACCCGTAGTATACGGAATGACCATTGGTGAATATGCGCGGATGCTCCAGGGAGAGCGCTGGTTGAACAACCAACCGGATATAAGCAAGTTGAAAATGACCGTCATCCCCTGCGATAATTATACGCATCAAAGCAGGTATGTGTTACCGGTAAAACCTTCGCCCAACCTGCCGGATATGGCAAGTATCTACCTGTATCCCTCCACCTGTTTTTTTGAAGGAACTGTATTGAGTGAGGGCCGGGGGACGGACAAGCCCTTCCAGGTATTCGGCCACCCGGATTTACCCAGGCATCTTTACTCCTTCACCCCTGTATCCCGGGACGGAGCCAAAGAGCCCAAGCTGAAGAACCAGCTATGTTATGGGTGGAACTTATCGGGAAGCCCGGAGTCGGTACTTCAGGCGTTGGATAATAAGATCCAGGTGAAATACCTGCTGGAAGCCTATAAGTTATTTCCGGATAAAGAAAAATTCTTCCTGGGTAAGGCGGATGCTGCACCCACTCAATATTTCTTTAATAAGTTAGCGGGTAATGAACGCCTGATGCAGCAGGTAAAAGAACAGCAGAGTGAGGCGTCTATCCGTAAATCCTGGCAGGCGGGTCTGGATTCATTCCGGCAGATACGGAAGAAATATTTATTGTATGCCGATTAACTGAAAAATCATACTATGGATTTCCGAAAGCTCCGGATACTCTTTATGGGCACCCCTGATTTTGCAGTAGCCTCTTTGGATGCGTTGGTTCAGTCGGGTTGTAACATTATTGGGGTAGTAACCGCACCCGACAAACCAGCAGGCAGGGGGATGCAGGTACAGCAAAGTGCGGTCAAAAAGTATGCAACAGAAAAAGGGCTTACGGTTTTGCAACCAGAAAAATTAAAATCCCCTGCATTTCTGGAGGCATTACGTGAGTTGAAAGCCGATTTGCAGGTGGTGGTTGCATTCCGGATGTTACCAGAGGCCGTATGGAATATGCCGGCAATGGGAACCATCAATGTGCACGGTTCCCTGCTACCCCAATACCGCGGGGCGGCTCCCATCAATTGGGCCGTAATCAACGGGGAAACGAAAACCGGCGTTACGACCTTTAAACTCAAGCATGCAATAGATACCGGTAACATCCTGATGCGGGCGGAATTACCGATAGGTGCGGATGAAAATGCGGGTTCTGTTCATGACCGGATGAAACTACTGGGTGCAACCACGCTGGTGCAGACCATCAGGGGGCTGGCAGAGGGCAGCCTGACAGAAATGGACCAGGACGAGGTGGGTGCGGGGGAATCCCTGCACCATGCCCCAAAGATCTTTGCCGAAACCTGCAGGATCAACTGGAAACAATCCGTACATGACATCTATAACCTGGTACGCGGTCTGTCGCCCTACCCGGGTGCCTTCACAGAATTGGATGGAAAGACCTTGAAAATATATGAAGCGGAAAAAGAGGTCACGCACCCGATGGGCTTACCGGGAAGTATGGAAACGGACCAGAAAACATTCTTAAAATATGCCGCCAATGATGGCTACCTGCTGCTTAAGGAAGTACAGCTGGAAGGTAAAAAACGTTTGAGTGTAACCGAATTCCTGAGAGGATACCGGTTTCGGGATAACCAAAGAGAATTATGATCAGTTACAATACCAAGGACTGGCTATCTGTCCTTTTCAATTTCCATAAAGCAGACACTTTCCGCAAACTGTTTCCCATGATGCTGCTGATCAGTTTATATTCCTGGGGGGTGGCATACCTGGAAGTGGAGGTCCTGAAACTATCGCAGAACAGCCAGGTAAAGAACATTTCCATCATGCATAACCTGCTGGGATTTGCGATATCCATGTTACTGGTATTCCGCACTAATACAGCCTATGACCGCTGGTGGGAAGGAAGGAAATTATGGGGCGGGTTAACCAACAATTCCAGGAACCTTGCCCTTAAACTGGACAGCATCTTGCAGGTGGATGATACCGTTAACCGCAATTTCTTCCGGAAATCCATCCCTATGTATGCGAGTATGCTTCGGGATCACCTCAGGTCGGAAAAAACGAGGCTGGCGCTGGATGAAATAGATCATCCCGAGTTAGCAATAGACAAAGACCGGCATCTGCCCAACCAGGTGGCCTTGTTGATGCAAAAGCGCACCCATGAGCTATACCGTCAAAACAAAATCAGTGGTGACCAGCTAATAACGATCAATTCAGAGCTGGCATCCTTCACGGATATCTGCGGGGCATGCGAAAGGATAAAAAACACCCCCATCCCCTATTCGTACAGTGTATTTATCAAGAAGTTCATCTTTATTTATGTCATCACCCTGCCGATAGGCTTTGTATTCAACCTGGGATACCTGGTCATACCGGTAGTTGTATTTATATTTTATGTGCTGGCGAGCCTGGAGCTGATTGCAGAAGAAATTGAAGATCCCTTCGGGGGAGACGCCAATGACGTGCCCACTGCTAAGATTGCAGAAAATATCCGCCTGCATATAAATGAAATATTTCAATAACCGGAATGTATAAACGAACATTCATGCGCATATATTCCAATATCCATACTTCTATCGGGAGGCTAACCTTACTGGTGGCATGTACCTGGTTAACCGCTTGCGGCAGCAGCAGGAAAACAAGCCAGTCTCCTGACAGGGCAAATAGTGTTGCCACAAAGCCAGCTAACTACCTACCCCCTTTACATGAATCCGTCTTAAACATACCCGTGAAGGTGGCTGTAGGCCCTTTTTTATCTATGGCAGAAAATCTTGCTCCCAGGGAGATACGATCTGAGGGGTGGCCGGATTACCTGCTTAGCAGTTGTGATTTCCGGTATAAATACCGGTTTGTACGCTCCACCTTCCAGTTCAATTGTATCAATAACCGTATAACGGTTACCATGAATGGAAATTACCAGATAGCCGGAAGTAAGACCGTTTGTGTTATGGGGCAGTCGGTATCTCCCTGGATCAATGGAAGTTGCGGTTTCGGGAAGGAGCCGATGCGCAAGGTCAATATCCTGATGCAGTCAGACATCCATTTCACTCCAGATTACAGGCTAAGCACCCGAACCAGTGTAGCAAAAGTAGATCCGGTGGACAGGTGCCTGGTTACCATTTTCAATAATGATGTTACGGGGGAGGTAATGGATAGCATTGCGGCTTCCGTAAACTTTTTTGGAAGGAATATGGACGCTATTATCGGGAAGTTACAGTTTAGTAATTACCTGCAACCCATAGCCGAAAAAGCAGGAAAAAAAATCCCGTTAAGCACTTATGGATACATGAAGCTCAACACCAGCGCGGTGCGGATGGGAGCCATTAATTTCAGTGCAGATACCCTATCCTTTACAGCGGGCATCTCCTGTTTCCCGGAGATCAGTTCAGACAGCACCAATCACCAGGTCAGCCGGCACCTGCCGCCTTTGTCCAATTCCAATACTGGTGAGGAGTTTTCCCTTACTGCCAATGCCATATACAATTACACTACTATAGACACCTTACTGACCCGGACCTTAAGAGGACGTGAATTTGCCATAAACGGAGAAAAGATCAGTATCCGGCAGGTCAGGGTTCGAGGCCTGGAAGAACAACAGGTAGAATTTGAGATCCTGTTTACCGGAACCAAAAAAGGAACACTGTTCCTGAAAGGAACCCCCCAACTGGACCCCGCCACCCAGCTGCTCACCGTTCCGGACCTGGAATATGACCTGAATTCGAGCAGTATCATTCTTGCGATAGGTAAAACCTTTTTCAACCGGCAGATATTGGAGAACCTGCGCAAACAGGCACGGATCAACGTCACTGAAATGTATCAGAAAAATAAAGCAAAGATTGACGACCAGTTCAACCGCCCCGTAACGGACGGGGTATTGCTTCAGGGCGGCACCAGCCAGCTACGACTCAATGCAATGGTGGTCAACAAGGACAATATTCAGGTACAGGCCCATGTTCGGGGCAATGTAAGTTTGCTGATCAGCCGCTTGCCGGGCAGGTGATCAGTGAGCCTCAAACCATAAAGGAGTGTCATCATTGAAATTTCCGTTGTAGTTGATGAACAACTCTTCCCCAGCCTCTATGTCCCGGACCGACCGGACCTGGATCAGTTGCTGTTCAAAATCCATTTCGTATTCGCAATTGCTATAATAGGAGTGGTTGTAAACAGCAACATAACCCAGTGCCATACAGCAGCCGGCAAGGTCCTCTCCCCATTCAAAAATATAATCGTGAAGTGCGGTCTGGTCCAGCAGGCGCCGTTCTTCAGCATTCATCACTATAACGGGGCTGCTTTCCACCAAACAACCTGAGGGAATTGGTTCCGAGGTAAATACACCCCGTCCCATTTTAGCTGTTGGTGCTACAACAAGGCATGGCAAAATCATGTTGCAATTTAAACTGTAAATTTGAAGGATGACCGAAGAACTGGAATCCCCGCCATCGCTCAGTGAGCAGTTTGAGAGCATCATACACCTGGAGGATAAATTACGCATACGCGAATTCCTGAACAACCAGAATATAAGTGATGTAGCCGAACTGGTGGATGAGTACGATGAATATGCCAGCCAGATAATTGCTAATATGAGCATGCACCGGGCAGCCAGTGTGTTCAAGATTCTGGATGTATCCGTACAAAAGCAGATTATCCAGGAGCTGCCTCCACTGAAATCCGCGGAGTTATTAAATGAGTTGCCGGCCGATGACCGGACGGCATTCCTGGAGGAACTTCCCAGCGAAGTGGTCAAGGAACTGATTAAAACACTGGACCCGGAGGAACGGCGTATTACGCTTTCGTTATTAGGTTACCCGGAAGGCAGTGTAGGCAGGTTGATGACACCGGATTATATCGCAGTCAATTCCGACTGGAACATGGCTGAAGTCCTGGAGCATATCCGGGAAGTAGGACGCGATTCGGAAACTATTGATGTGATCTATGTGGTAAACGACAAAGGAGAATTCGTGGATGACATGCGAATCCGGGAAGTGATTCTTACCAGCCCGGACAAGGTGGTAAGTGAAGTAATCGATTACCGCTTCATATCCCTGAATGTGAACGACGACCAGGAGGTTGCCAACCAGATATTCAAAATGAATAATCGGGTAGCCTTGCCCGTTGTGGACGACAATAATATATTACTGGGCATCGTCACCATTGATGATGTATTATGGGTAGCGAACGAAGAGTTCAGTGAAGACATACAGCGAATAGGTGGAACGGAAGCACTGGATGAGCCCTACCTGGAGATCCCGATACTCCGGCTGTTCAAAAAACGTATCGTGTGGATGGTAGTATTATTCCTGGGAGAAATGCTAACGGCAACGGCGATGGGTTATTTTGAAGACGAGATCGCCAAGGCTGTGGTGCTGGCATTGTTTGTACCCCTGATCATATCAAGCGGGGGCAATAGCGGTTCCCAGGCGTCCACATTGATAATACAGGCAATGGCCGTAGGCGAGATCACCATCAGCGACTGGTGGCGGGTATTACGCCGGGAGATCATTTCCGGATTGTTACTGGGTGTGGTGCTGGGAATAATCGGTTTTGCGCGGGTAACGGTATGGTCCCAGTTTTTTCCGGATGTTTATGGAGAACATTATATTGCCCTGGGGGCGGCCGTTGGGGTTTCCCTGATGGGTGTGGTATTATGGGGCACGCTCAGCGGCTCGATGCTGCCCCTTTTTCTCAAACGGGTAGGTGCCGACCCGGCGGTATCTTCCGCACCTTTTGTGGCCACCCTGGTGGATGT
>CBFGLD010000139.1:0-8035 GCA_965649495.1 uncultured Flavihumibacter sp.
ATTAAACCATTTACCTGCTGATTGGTCTTATAATTGCGGTTGTTTATAATTTATGGGCCACATCACCGTTTAACTTAAAATCATATTTCATGAGAATGCTTTACCTCGCCGCCAGTGCTTTCCTATTTGTATCCTGTGCTACTGCGCAACAGACCGATAGCTCCAAAGATCTCCTTAAAAAAGCGGGTAATATCCTGAAAACAGTGGGTGGTTCGGGCGCCCTCAGCAATGACGAGATCATTGCCGGGTTAAAAGAAGCGCTGGTGGTGGGAACCAATAACAGTACAGGTAAATTGTCTGCTGCCGACGGCTTTTTCAGGGATGCTGCTGTTAAGCTGCTGATGCCCGAAGAAGCTAAGAAAGTGGAACAGCGGTTGCGCCAGATCGGGATGGGAAAATTGGTGGATGATGCCATCCTCAGCATGAACCGTGCGGCAGAAGATGCATCGAAGCAAGCGGCCCCTATTTTTATTAATGCGGTGAAGCAGATGACGGTTCAGGATGCCCTGGGAATCCTGAGGGGTGCAGATACCGCGGCAACGGGTTACCTGCGTAAGACCACCTCACCGGACCTTACTGCTGCCTTTCGCCCCATCATAGAAAATTCCCTGCAAAAAACAGGAGCCACCAAATATTGGAAGGAAGTATTTGATGTGTATAATAAGTTTACCCTTAAACCGGTGAACCCCGATCTGTCGGGTTATGTGACCGGAAAAGCGATAGACGGGATCTTCTATTATGTGGCCGATGAAGAAAAACAGATCCGGACCAACCCTGCCGCCCGGGTTACGGATATCCTGAAAAAGGTCTTTGGGCAAGGCAAATAATCTCTTAAATTTTGTAAGCGGTAATTGTTTGGGGCAGGCTGCTTTTTAACTTGTGCGCCTTATGCTGGCCAATACCCTCTCTGTTTACCGTAATGCATACAGTGGCTTATCGAAAGAAACCTGGCTGCTCTCCCTGATCATGCTGATCAACCGGAGCGGTACCATGGTGGTTCCTTTCCTGAGCCTCTACCTGACCAGTCCGGCCATGGGATATTCCGTTGGCCAGGCTGGTTTTGTATTTGGTTGTTTCGGGGCCGGTGCTTTTTCCGGGGCCTATGTTGGGGGGAAGCTTACGGATCGCCTCGGCTTTTTTAAGGTGCAACTATTTACGCTGGTAGGCGGCGCCATTCTGTTTGTAGTACTCGCACAAATGAAAAGCCTGCCGCTCATCTGTATTTTCACCTTTCTCCTGAGTTTTGTGAACGAAGGCTTTCGTCCCGCCAACTCCACCGCCATTGCTTATTACAGTTCACCGGAAAACAGGACCAGGAGCTATTCGCTTAACAGGCTGGCGGTCAACCTGGGTTGGGCGGTGGGATCAGCTATGGGTGGTATTATCGCCAAATTCAGCTATTTATGGTTGTTCTGGATCGATGGGATATCGAACCTTTCCGCTGCTGTCCTGATGTGGATCTTCCTGCAGGAAGCGGGTAAAACCGCCCGTCCCTCCAAGACCACAGCAACGGACACGCCGGTAAACATTTCCCGAAAGAGTGCCTTCCACGACAGGAACTATATGGTTTTCATTATCCTGGTGACGGTTTTTGCAGCTTGTTTTTTCCAGCTGTTTACCAATTTTACCGTATACCTTAAAAAGGACCTCTATTTTACAGAGCCGATGATCGGCTTCCTGATGGCCTTCAATGGTTTGCTGATCGTGCTGGTGGAAATGGTGCTGATCTACCGGCTGGAAGGCCGGCGGCACCAGTTGATCTATATCGCGTTGGGCGTTGCGCTGGTAGCATTGTCCTATTTGCTGCTGGGTATCGGTCCGGTGGGAATACTTGCAGCCACGCTGATTATTTTCCTGTTAACAATGGGAGAAATTTTTGCCATGCCCTTCATGAATACTTATTGGATTTCCAGAAGCAGTGAGCATAACCGTGGGGAATATGCGGCATTGTATACCATGGCCTGGTCTGCAGCGCAAACCTTTGGTCCCATGCTGGTAGCCCAGTTGGCCGATCGTTCAGGATTTCGGTTTTCCTGGTTTGTGGTCGGTGCCATAGGGATGTTGGTGGCTTTCATTTTCTGGCAGCTCCGGCACCGCCTTTCCACCCGGTCAGGATAGCTCGCTTAACTCCAGCCATCTCATTTCCTTTTCTTCCAGGGATTGTGTAATGTGCCCGATTCTTTCTGCCGCGGATTGAAGCTCGGGGTAATCCAGTCCCCCCGCTGCCAGTTTTTCATTGAGCTGCAGCTTTTCTTTTTCCAGGGCGGCAATTTCTGATTCCAGCATTTCAAACTCACGTTTTTCCTTAAACGACAATTTCCTTTTCTGCAGTGCCGGTTGTGCGGATATCTCTTCCTGGGTTGTTTTTACCGCCGGTTTGTCTTCGGCTACAGCCTCTTGTTCCTTTTGCCAAATCCGGTACAGGCTGTAGTTTCCTGGAAAATCGCGGATTTGTCCATCCCCTTCAAATACAAAGAGATGATCTACCAACCTGTCCATAAAATAGCGGTCGTGTGAAACGATCAGCAGGCAGCCCTGGTATTCACTCAGAAAATTCTCAAGGACAGACAGGGTAGGAAGGTCCAGGTCGTTGGTGGGTTCATCCAGTATCAGGAAATTCGGGTTTCGGAATAACATCGTGAGCAGTAGAAGCCTTTTCTTTTCGCCCCCGCTAAGTTTGCTGATATAACTGTATTGCTGATCCGGATTGAAAAGAAACAATTGCAGGAACTGTGCTGCGCTAAGGCTTCCGCCATCCGCCAGCGGGAAACTTTCAGCAAAGGTTTTAACGTACTCGATCACCCGCATATCCTCTTTCCATTGCAATCCAAGCTGTGAGTAATAGCCGAAAACTACGGTATCTCCGATATTCACCTTACCGCTATCGGGAATTTCCAAGCCTTGCAGAAGATTCAGGAAGGTTGATTTTCCCACCCCGTTCTTACCTACTATGCCAACGCGTTCCCCTTTTTTGAAAGTATAGTCAAAGCCCCGCAGGATATTTTTGTCATCATATTTTTTATAAACCTTTTTCATTTCAACCACCTTGCCGCCCAGTCGGTTCATCTTCATCTGCAGTTGCATTTGCTGTTCCTCTATGCGCTGTTTTGCCCGCGATTCCACTTCATAAAAATTATCCTGTCGGCTCTTTGATTTGGTGGTCCTGGCTTTGGGTTGTTTACGCATCCATTCCAGTTCCTTTCGGTACAGGTTACGCGCTTTATCGATACTGGACGCCTGTTGTTCCATACGGGCGGCTTTTCGTTCCATGAAATTTTCGTAATTGCCTTTGTATACATGGAGGTCGTTACCGTCCAGTTCCCAGATCTCTTCACAAACCGAATCCAGGAAATACCGGTCGTGTGTTACCAGCAGCAGGGTCACCTTTTCCTGGTTGAGATAATGTTCCAGCCATTCCACCGTTTGTACGTCCAGGTGGTTGGTGGGTTCATCCATGATCAGCAGGGTATGCTTGTGTTCAAATCCAATATCGATCAGCGTGCGCGCCAGTGCCACCCTTTTCTTCTGTCCGCCGGACAAGGTGCCCACTGCCTGCTGCAGGTGATGGATATTGAGCTTGCCCAGTATCTGTTTGACCTTGGCATCAAAATCCCATCCTCCTGTTTCATCCATAGCCACGATGGCGTTGCTGAGCGCCAGGGCATCATCAGCTTCACTGGCAGCTTCAAAAGATTTGATGGCGTTAAGGGTAGGATGGTCGTGGTGAAAGATATTATCCAGGACAGACCATTCATCTATGAATGTTGGTTCCTGGTCAAACAGGGCCACAGTCACATCTTTGTTGATCCATACTTTACCCTGGTCCGGGATTTCTTTACCGGAAAGAATTTTAAGTAAAGTAGATTTGCCGGACCCGTTTCGTGCCACCAGCGCGATCTTGTCGCCTTCTTCTATATGAAAAGAAATATTCTCAAACAATGGCTTGATACCGTAACTTTTGCCTAAACCTTCTACAGAAACATAATGCATGGCGCGAAGATACAAACTGTGGCTCTGAAGATGGCGGTATGTCTGGCAGTAGTACTTTGCTGGAATATACCATCGCTGTCACAGGTACCTGGTGTGGACACCTCCTACATCCAGACTTTTGATGATCGGCTGACGGGCAGGTTTTATTTTTCGCAGAAATATACTTCCATCCGAATCAAGACCAGCCGGCAAATGCAAGATCTCCGGTTTCGTCCCAATACCACGGTGAATATGGGTTTGGGAGCCACTTACCGTTCCCTGACCCTGAACCTGGCCTATGGCTTTCCTTTCATGAACCGGGATCGGGAAAAAGGAACCACCCGATACCTGGACCTTCAGAGCCACATATACACACGCAACTGGAGCATGGATTTTTTCGGGCAATTGTACAAAGGGTATTACCTGCATCCCAGGGGCCTGGCAACCCCGGATCCTGAAAAATTTTATGTCCGTCCGGACATGGGGGTTTCTTTGTTTGGCATTGCAGTGTACCATATCCAAAACGGCAAACGATTTTCCTACCGCGCAGCCATGGTACAGAATGAATGGCAAAAAAAATCTGCCGGAACCTGGTTGTTGGGAGGAGAGATCCACGCAGGTTCTTTTTCCGGAGACAGCAGTTTTATTCCGACATCGTTGTCGGAAGCCAATGAACAGCCTTCCATACGAAAAGTTCGTTTCCTGGAAGCGGGGCCCGGGGCGGGTTTTGCGTATACGCTGGTTATCGGAAAACATTGGTTCCTGACCCTGTCTTCCACCCTTGCACTGGATATAAGTCTGTCAAAGGAATATAATGATGGGAATAGTCATAATAAATTCAGCGTCAGTCCCAATTTCATGTACCGGGGCGTAGCAGGGTATAACAGCAATTCCTGGAATGTTTCCTTCTCTACTGTTGGGATGCAGGTAGCGGTAAAGGGTGCGGCAAGCCGGCATCAGTACCTCTTCAGTACCGGCAATTACCGGCTTACCATCGCCAAAAGATTCCTGCCCGGTCAACGATTAAAAAAGCAATTGAAATGGCTGGAACCAAAATAATACTCATGCGTCCAAACAAATTAGGGAAATGGCGGTGGATAGTGGCAGTGGTCATGACCACAACAGTAATTGGGGTGGTATGGCTGGCCTGGGGCGCCTTACCGGTTATCAGTGGTTATAGTGCCAAAATGGCCTGTTCCTGTGTTTACGGCGCCGGCAGATCCCTGGAATCGGTACAGGCGGAGGAACTGGGAAGTTTTCCGCTACAGGTAGCCACGGTTCGCCTGGTGGAGCAGGATAGTACCGTGGAGGCATCGGTGTTCGGGCTGGCCAGTAAGAAAGCCGTTTATCGCCGCGGCCTGGGATGCACACTCCTTAATGGAATGTCTTACGAAACCCTGAGGTCCCAGTCTTTCCAATTAGCAACTCCACCAGCGATAGATCCTGATACAATACCCTGGCCCATGGGAGATCTTCTTCCGCCGCATCCACCCACCGGCCTGGATGCCGTTCAACTTGAAAAAGCAATCAATACCGCATTCCAGGAAAAAGATCCCGGAAATCCTGTCCGCACCCGTGCAGTAGTAGTGGTATACGATGGAATGTTGGTAGGGGAAAAATATGCCCCGGGTTATAGCAGGAAGAGCCTTTTTTATTCCTGGTCGATGGTGAAATCGGTTTGGGGGGCATTAGCCGGGATCCTCGTGGGCAACGGTAACCTGCAACTGGAGGCCCCTGCTCCGGTTCCGGAATGGCGGGCGGCAAATGATGGCCGGGAAAAAATCACCCTGGAGCATATCCTGCAGCATACCACGGGACTGGATGTGGAAGAAAATTACAGCAAGGCTACCACGGTAACCAATATGTTATTCCGGGAAGCTGATATGGGTGCTTATGCTGCCGCTCAACCTCTGAGAGATCTGCCGGGGACAAGATTCTATTATTGCAGCGCCAACAGTAATATTTTGTCAAGACTGATACGCCACCAATTGGGCGATTCAGCTTATCACAGTTTTCCGGCACGGCAATTATTTTATCCGCTGGGCATGTACAGTGCAATCCTGGAGCCCGATGCATCCGGCACATTTGTTGGTTCTTCGTACATGCTTGCCACTGCTCGTGACTATGCGCGGTTTGGGCAGTTATACCTGAACGGGGGTACCTGGATGGGGCAAGAGGTTTTGCCTGCAGGATGGGTTTCCCGGACGCTGGAGCCCGCCAAAGCAGCGAAGTTGGGCGAATATGGATTACACATGCGGCTAAACAGGGGAGCACCCCATGACAGTTCCCGCCGGAAATTCCCTGACCTGCCGGGTGACCTGTTCTATGCTTACGGATATGAGGGAGAATATATTATTGTTATACCTTCCAAAAAGCTGGTGATGGTACGGCTGGGGCAAACCCCCGGAGATGGTTTTGATCCCCAATTATTGGTAAAAGGAATTCTGGCTTCGTTGCCCTGATGGTTTATTGTTGTGTCTCCAGGAATTTCAGGCAGACCGGATTTCCCACCAGGATGCTGTTTTCAGAAGGTGTTAGCAGGCCGGTTTCCTTATTGATCCGGAAAATGCGTATATCATCCGATTTTTGGTTGGCCACCAATAACCAGTTCCCGGATGGGTCAATCACAAAGTTCCTCGGGAAGTTGCCGATCACATCTTGATATCCGACGCTCGTTAAACTGCCATTCCCCGGGTGAATGCTGAAAATAGCAATGTTGTTGGCTTCAAAACGGTTGCTGGCATATAAAAATTTTCCATCGGGCGAAACGTGGATGTCCGCGCTGCCACGGCTGCCGGTATAACCAGGCGGATGGGCATCCACCCTGGTAAACTGTTTCAATTTTCCGTTCTTATACCGGTAACCAGTAACCGCGCCGCCCATTTCTTCCATCAGGTAAAGCCACTGTTTACCAGGGTGAAATGCAATATGCCTTGGACCACCACCCGGCTGGGTAGCCATGTACGGAGACTTTGCAGGGGATAAGGGATCTTTATCCGCTTCCGGGTTAAATCGGTATACCATGATTTTGTCAATACCCAGGTCCTGCACCAGCAGGAACTTATTATCAGGAGTAATAACCGCGGAATGCACATGGGGCGCATCCTGCCTTTCGGCATTGGGTCCTTTACCTTCGTGCTGGATAACCTGGTAGGTATCTGAAAGGCTTCCATCTTCATTCACCCGGTAGGCTGCCAGGTTCCCCCCGCTGTAATTAGCGGCTATAACCCATTTACGGTTAGAGGATATCGTTACATAACAAGGGTGGTCGCCATAAGTGGGTTTTTGATTCAATAACTTCAGTTTTCCGCTGGTTTTATCAAAGGAAAAAGCACTGATCCGGCCGGGAGTTTCACCACCCGTTTCATTAACAGCATACAGGAATTGACCATCCGGTGTCACCTCCAGGTAGGATGGCTGGTCTATTCCCCTGGCCGTATCCACGGCTGTTACTTCGCCGGTTAAGGGATCAAAGGAAAATACATAGATGCCCTCACTGGACCCCGTGGTATATGTTCCGGTAAACAGGTAGTATGGTTGCGACTTAGCCATAAAAATGATTGTGGACAGAAAAATGGAGAGCAATATTCGGGGTAACATATTATTGTTTTAGGCCAGCAGATAAATCAGTAAACTGATTCCTAAAGCTAATAAAACAACCAGCAACCAATTATATTTCTCCCGATAATATTCCATTCTTTTATTTCTGACAGCCTTATGAATGGTAAGGAGCAATGCATTATCCGTGCCAGCAACCGCTACCAGCAAGGGTACCAGGGGTTCAAGGTTACGGAAATGAAGAGGTCCGATGATGGCCAGCAATGAAAGGACAATATTCCGGTTCACACCGGTATCGGACGCTTCATGAAGAATACGAAGGTGGTCCTGGTTCAGCAGTTGTTCCAATTGTTGTTGCAGCGCATCGTGGTTCATCCTGAAAATATCCACCCTCGAAATATGGTGTTCAATTTTACGGGCCTCTGCCAGGATAAGTGCGGGGGTGATTCGGGTGCCTGCAGTTTTAAGGAAACTGTCCGATGATTTTTGCCATCTCTTCTGGTGGTAT
>CBFGLD010000140.1:0-8010 GCA_965649495.1 uncultured Flavihumibacter sp.
GCGCCCTGGCTACCGCAAGGGGTACCAGCCGCCTGGCGCTGGTTCAGGCCCTGGGCTTTGCCGGCTACCAGCCGGCTGCAAGGAATATCGGTGCCCTGGTGGCAGGGGCCGATGCCGCACTCAAAAAAGCGGCGGTCTATGCGCTGGCAGCCATCGGTGATGCCTCTTCTGAATCCTTATTATCCGGGCTGGCCCGCGCCGCCGGTTATCGGTTTGACAACAGTGAGGCCACCGCGGCCTACCTGCGCTGGCTGGGCAAGCAGACCCGGGATAAGGCGTCCACCACCAAAAAACTCCAGAGCCTGCTGGCCAGCCTGAAGCAGCCGGAACAGCTGGCCACCCGGATCGCTGTCCTGGAAAAGATCAGCACGCTGAACGGTCCCACTGCCGTGCCTACGCTGCAGGCAGCCTTAAAAGATAAAGCCATCGCTTACCGCCAGGCTGCGCTGCGTTATGCCTCACCCTATATCACAGAAGCTACCGCGGGCAGCTGGCTGCGACTGTTGCCGGCACTGGCGGCCCCGGCGCGGGCCGAGCTGCTGCAACACCTGGCCGCCAAGGGTATCCGCACGGCAGCCACCCCAGCCCTGCAGCTGCTGGCAAACCCCGATGCCTCCCTGCGCAGCAGCGTGATGAATGCCGCGGTACAGGTGGCGCCCGACAGGGCACTGCCGGTGATGGGTAAGCTGCTGGCAAAAGCCGAAGCGCAGGAGGCAATAGCTATCCGTAACGCCCTGCTGCTGGCCGACCCGCGGCAAGCGGTGGAGCTGGCCACCCGTTCCCTGTCCACCGCCTCCCCCGCTGGCAAAGCCGCGCTGGTAGAGGTGCTGGGCGAAAGGGCTGCTGCGGGCCAGGTAGCGGTGGTGCTGCCGCTGCTGGACAGTGAGGTGCCGGCCCTCAAAGACGCTGCTGCCCGTGCCCTGCCCCGGATGGTGGAGCCCGGACAGCTGCCGCAACTGTTTCCCCTCCTGGCCGGTGCTGCCGCAACCCGGGAGATGGGCGCCCGCCAGGACATCGTGCTCAGTGCCCTCCAGGGCATCGAGGACCCTGCCCGGCAGGCATCGCAACTATTGGAAGCCTACCGCTCCGCCGCTTCGGATCAGCAACCGAATTATTACCGGGTGATGGCCGGGCTGGGAACCCCCGTGCTGCTGGAAGAGCTGTCCGCCGGTTACCACCAGGCGCCCCCCGCTGCGCGCAACGCCATGCTGCAAGCGATGGGCTCCTGGAAAGAGGGTGCCGCGCTGACCACACTATTCCGCCTCTCCAAAAAAGAAACGGACGCCGAGCAGGTAGCCCTGCTGGTCAACGCCTTCACGCGGCAGCTGGGCAGCAGCAAAGAAACCCCTGAGAATAAATACCTGATGATCCGGGACATGATGCCCCTGGCCGCTTCCAATGGCAGCCAGCAAGGGCTCATCAGCGCCCTGGGAAATATCCCCACCTACCCTGCCCTGGCTTATACGGCACAGTTCCTGGACAATCCCTCGCTCAAAAGCAGGGCAGCCTACGCCATCATGAACGCGGCGCTGGCCAATGCCGCCCTCAGCGGCGCGCAGGTGCACGGCTGGTTGGAAAAAGCCATGGCATCGGTATCGGGCGGGGAGAGCGACTACCTGAAAGCGGCGGTGCGCAAGCACCTGGCAACCCTTCCCAAAGAAGGAGATTTTGTCCCCTTATTTAACGGAAAAGACCTGTCGGGATGGAAAGGGCTGGTCGGCAACCCCCTCACGCGGGCGAAGATGGATGCCGCCACTATGGCAAAAGAGCAGGAGAAAGCGGATGCGCTTATGCGACAGGGTTGGTCGGCAGAAAACGGGCTGCTGGTATTCAACGGCAAAGGGGATAACCTGGTCACGGAAAAGAAGTACCAGGACTTTGAAATGCTGGTAGACTGGAAGATCGCGAAGGACGGTGATGCCGGTGTTTACCTGCGCGGCACGCCCCAGGTGCAGATCTGGGATACTGCCCGCCGGGATGTAGGCGCAGAGGTAGGGTCTGGCGGGTTGTACAACAACCAGAAAAATGCCAGCAAGCCGCTGGTGGTGGCCGATAATGCGGTGGGCGACTGGAACCAGTTCCGCATCCGGATGGAAGGCGACCAGGTAACGGTATGGCTCAACGGAAAACTGGTGGTGGATAAGGTACCCCTGGAAAACTACTGGGACCGCAACCTGCCGCTTCCGCGCGAAGAGCAGATAGAGCTGCAGGCACATGGAACCTATGTTGCCTACCGGGATATCTATATCCGCGAACTGGAAACAGCCAAACCCTTTGAATTATCCGAAACCGAAAAAAAGGAAGGCTATAAGATACTGTTTGACGGCAGCAGCCTGAACGAATGGGTAGGAAACAAATCGGCTTATATCATAGAAGATGGTAACCTGGCCGTATACCCGAAAAGAGGAGGCAACGGCAACCTGTATACGAAAGACCAGTACAGTGATTTCGTCTACCGGTTTGAATTCAAGCTGACGCCGGGAGCCAACAACGGGGTGGGACTGCGGGCGCCGCTGCAGGGAGATGCCGCTTACGAAGGCATGGAAATACAGATCCTGGACAACGATGCCGATATCTACCGCAACCTCCAACCCTACCAGTATCATGGATCGGTATATGGCGTGATCACGGCCAGGCGCGGCTTCCTGAAGCCCGTGGGAGAATGGAATGAAGAAGAGATCAGCCTGGTGGGCAATAAGATCAAAGTAACCCTGAACGGAACGGTGATCCTGGAAGGTGACCTGGCGGAAGCATCGGCCAATGGCACCCTCGATAAGCGCGAGCATCCCGGGTTACAGCGCAGCAGCGGGCATATCGGATTCCTGGGGCATGGAGACATCCTTTACTTCCGGAATATCCGCATCCGCGACATGAAAGTAAAAGAAGCCGAACCCAAAAAGAAGAAAAAGAAGAAGAAATAAAGTCTGGCAGTTCCTGTAAATTTATGAAAACTGCTATTGATGAAACTGGCTGCCCGGGCCTGTAGCCTGGAAGACATTCAGTTGCTGCGCAACTTCTATTTACAGGAAAACAATTTCCAGGTACGGTATAATGCCTGCCACGAAAGAGGCTGGACGGACAGCTACCTCCTGCATCGCAAGGACGAGGTGATCGGTTATGCCGCCATAAAGGGGTTAGCGGAAACGCGTGACCGGGATACGGTGTTTGAATTCTACGTGCTGCCACCGTACCGGAAGCTGTCTTCAGCGGTATTCCTGGAGCTGATCTTCAGCTCAGGGGCCACCTTTATTGAGTGCCAGACCAACGACCGGCTGCTGAGCACCATGATGTATTTGTATGGAAAAAATATACAGGCCACCAACATTCTCTTCGAGGATCATTTTGATACCCGGTTACACCTTGCTAACACCCGTTTCCGGGAGCTGACAGCAACGGATGAAGTATTTGGGCACCTGTCAGAGCCGCCGGGTAATTATGTGATGGAGCAGGAGGGAAAGGTCATTGCCACGGGAGGCTATTTCACCCATTACAATTTTCCTTTTGCAGACATCTATCTGGAGGTGCAGGAAGCATACCGGGGCAAAGGAGTGGGAGCCTACCTGGTACAGGAGCTGAAGCGAGCCTGTTACCTGGCCGGGCGGGTTCCCGCGGCCCGTTGCAATATCGATAATATAGCCTCGCGGCATACCCTGGAAAAAGCCGGGTTCCGCATTGCGGGCTTTATGATCCAGGGTCATACCTGACCAATAAATAACCCCTGTGGAAACAGGGGTTGTTTGACTTCAAAACTAACTGTTATTAATATGTTTAACCAATAACAGAAAGGGCAAAGGTAACAGTGCCGCCGCGGCATCACTTCCATTTTATGATTAAATTATGATTAGAATTAAACCTGCAATCCACTGCCAGCGGGGTTTTCAGCTGACATGATAAGAATAGCAGTTACGAAACAGGGGGGCGACTCATTTCTCCAAATTGATCAGCCCGTAATAAAAGCCCAGTTTCACCAGTTCCGCGGTGTTTTTAGCTTCCAGTTTAGCGAGCAGGTTTTTCCGGTGGGTATCCACGGTAGTAGAGCTGATGTATATCTGCGCTGCGATTTCATTATTGGTGAGTCCCTCAGCAATAAGGCCCAGCACTTCTTTTTCGCGGCGGGTAAGTACCGGCGCGCTGGAATGATGGTTGTCTCGCAGCACCTGTGCAGCCGCATCACTGAGATAGGTTTTCCCCTTCACGACCGTGTGAATAGCTTCCAGCAACTCCTGCTGGCTGGCATTCTTCAGCAGGTATCCGGAGGCACCGTGCTCCATCATTTTCTGGATATAACTCTGCTGGTTAAACGTACTTAGCCCGATCACGAATATGGAAGGGAATGCCTGTTTCACTTCGCGGCACAGATCGATACCCGATTTACCGGGCATACTGATGTCCATGAGAATAATATCCGGCTGCCGGGTCTGCAGGAAAGCCAGGCAACTGTCGGCGTTGGTGGCATGCCCCGTCCACTCGATCCCCTGCTCCTGCTGCAGCAGTGACCGGATCCCTTCAATAACCATATAATGGTCATCCACGATGAATACTGATATTGCCATGACGCGGTAGATTCTATGATTACACAAATAAACAACAAGCTGCAACAGTAATATATCCCGTTTTTCAAGGATTGTTGAATCCGTGGGTGTGGATTATTTTTAGTGGTATGAAACAATTCCTTTTCGTTCTGTTGCTGGCCTGCCAGCTACAGGGAGCTATGGCCCAGCAAACAGTGAGCTTTGACCTGGCGCGTTATACGGAGCCCGCGGGTTACCGGAAAGAAGTGAAGCAGACGGTGATCTCCTATACGCGGGTGGATCAGGCCAAAAATGCCTATTGCATCATAGCGGTATTTGCGTCCGATAACAGCAGTGGCTCCATAGACGGCGACCTGGAAAAAGAGTGGAAAGAGCTGATGCGGACCTATGGTGCGGGCGAGATACAGGCGGAAACACCGGTGGTGGAAGTGAACGGCTACCAGGCCAAGACCGGAACGGCCAGTTTTCAGACCTCCAATGGAGAAACCACGGGCGTGCTGACCACCTATACCGGCTACGGCAAAGTGCTGAGCGTGCTGAGCCTGATGACCCATATCGATTTTATGGCCGACCTGGAGACCTTCCTGGCAGCATTCCTGCCCCAGCAGCCCGCCGAGGGGCAGCAGCAGGTTGCGGGGCAGGAACAGGCTGCGGGGCAGGAACAGGCTGGTGTTCCAAACACCCGTCCGGCCCAGGGTGCGCAAGGCAATTCGGTAGCAGGGGCAGCGGCGGTGACGCGGTTTGACGACGGCTGGGAAAGCAGCCTACAACCCGATTGGGTGCTGGTCAAAAAAGGGGATGCCGAAGTGTATTTGTATTACTGGTTTGAAGTACCTGCCGGCATGCGGCCACCCAATGGCAATATCAACGACAATCTCTGGGAGCATGTTGTGAAAAAACGATATACCATTCTAACGGAGAACAAGGACCGAAAAACACTGATCGATGAGTGGAAAGAAGGCGAAGCCATAGACAAGGCAACCGGCAAACGGGTATACCTGTCCATGAACTGGGATGGGAACTTCACCCTTGCGGTTACCCCTGACCGGGAGAGCTCCTACCGCTTATTCCCTTCGCCTTCGGCATTGTCTGCCATGAGTGCATATAACAAGTTTGCGGTGAGCGCACAGGACCTGCGGGGAACCTGGCAGGAAGGAGGCTCGGAGTCCATGCTGTGGTACAATGCCAACGGCAGTTTTGTGGGAGGGACAGGAGTAGCCACCAGTGCCAGTTTCAGCTTCGGTAACGATGGCCGGTATACCAGCATACACAATGGAGCATCAGGGGCAGTAGGCGCCATGAATACCTTCCAGCAGGAATACAAAGGGAACTACGAGGTTACCGGTCCCTGGAATGTTCGGTGTACCAACCGCTACCAGGGCAAAGCAGCCAGCTTTGAAGCCAGTTTCCGGGCAGTGCGGAACGGCCGCCTCCTGCTGCTGAACGACCATGCCGGGCAGCGTTACAACCTGGTAAGGGTGAAGTGAAGGTCAGGGTTCCGCAACCAGGCAGGTGAACATCCACTTAACCGGGTTTTGCCAGTCGGCCCCCTTGAACGAACCGGCGGGCAGGCGGACCTCAATATCGTTCCATCCCTTTTTTAATGTTACGGTTACAGGTGAGCGGTAGTAATAATCCTCATCGATGAGCGGTGCTTCCAATGAACCGTTCCTGCCGGGGCGGGCCCAGGCGGGCGGGGCAATAGCCGTACCGTTCAGCAGGATGGAAGAACCCCTCCGGTCCCACTTGCCGGCGGGAGTAGAATGGGTAGCCATCGACCTGCTGAAATTGTTGAAGCCTATGAGTAAGGGCACCGTCCTGGTTGCCGGACTAAAAATGCGGGTGCGGGCAGTAACACGGGTATGCTCACCCGGGGAAGACAGGTGACCATCCACCAGGGGTGCCCACCAGTGGCGGAGAATGATGGTGCCGCCGAGGGCCTGCTGTACAACCGGTTTAGCAGCCCTGGTGCTGCCCTTGTTATTACCCGCGCCGGCAGGGTTTTCGATGGTAAGTTCCCATTGCCAGCCTTCCTGTTTCCAATAAGGGAAAGGGCGGTTCCCGAAGAATTGTTTCTTATGATCCAGCAGCCGGTGTTCAAATTCAAAGAAAGCTGAAGCCCTGTCAGAGCCGGGGTCACCGATGCGGGTAGTCCACCCTTTTACGCCTCCGCCCTTCCAGGATCTTTCGGCAAAGGCCAGCATGCCCGGGTAGACGCCATTCAGGAGGAGGTGGTCCTGTCCGGTAGCGGTGCGGCGGTCGTTCCAGACACAGAGGATGGCCCCGGGCATTTGGGCATCTCCTTCCTGGCGGTCACCAAGCTGGCGATGGAAGATGGTGACCACTGCTTCCAGCGGGTCCATATGGTTGAGGTAGAGGTGCCTGGAATCGATGTAACGATAGCCGACTTCGATGGGTGCATTGCCCATCCAGAGCTGGCGGATGGTGGTGGCCGGAACGTTGCCACCCGGGCTCCAGCCGATGGTGCGCACCCCTTTCTTTTCGAGCATGCTGACCACCTCCGGCAAAAAGCGGTTATTGGTGATCTTTACCTCATCGCCACCGATATGCATATACGGAAACTGGTAGGTGTCCACCAGCTCCTGCAGGATCTTTTTAACCAGCGCCAGGCCTTTGTCCGTTTGCATACCGGTACCCATGGCGCGTTCAAAAGCCGCGCTGTGACCCGGCATATCGATCTCCGGAACCAGTTGTATGAACCGGTCGGCGCAATAACGCACCAGCTCGCGGATCTCTTCTTTGGAATAGTACATGCCGGGGTCGCGGGTCATATTGGAATCGGCTGTCAGTTCCGGAAACTGGTCGATGGCAATGCGCCAGGCGATGTCTTCCGTGAGGTGGAAGTGGAAGATATTCATCTTGTAGCGCGCCATCTGGTCGATCTGTTCTTTGAGCAGGGGAATCGACTGGTAGTTACGGCCCACGTCCACCATAAAGCCGCGCCAGGAGTAGGCGGGCGAGTCCACTATGTTGCAGGCAGGGATAAAGGATCCGTCGCGCGACAGCTGGCGGAGGGTCTGCAGGCCATAGAAGATACCGCGGTGGGATGGCGCTTCCAGTAAAATACGGTTTGGGCTCACCGTTAGGGAGTACGCTTCGCTGCTATCGTTGCGGCGGGGGGATAACCGGGCCTCCAGGTAAGGCGTTCCGGCGGGAGCAGCGGACTGTACAGAAAGCGGTTGCGCATGGGCGGTAATAGTTTCGGCTTGTTGCAGGGAAGTGATGACAAGCCTTGCCACGATACTATCGTTCACCACGATGTGGCGCAACCGAAAGAGCGGAAAGCGCCCCTCCTGCCACCGGAGCGATTGCGGCTGTGGTATGACAGAAGGCTTTTGCTCCAGTCCATATACATACGGCCATAACAGGTGTTTCCAGAGCAGGTAAGCCTGCCCGGTAAGATGCAGCCCGTCGTTGGTGAATGGTGCCTGCAACTTTCCATCGGTGTTGGCAAAAT
>CBFGLD010000141.1:0-7995 GCA_965649495.1 uncultured Flavihumibacter sp.
CATCAGCAGCACACCCACCACGCGGGGTCTTCTCCGTACGCTGGTGTACAGGGTCATATCCGAACGAAGGGCTGAATAATTCCGCGACTGCCCACTCATACCAAGCTGGGTGGTAAATTCAGAAACCCAGTCGATACCCCTTGTTGGGAATAATTCACTGTTCACATTATTCACGATCAGCCGGAGGGTACCGCCGGCATAGGCCTTATTACTGTGCAGCCGCAGGCTGTCAAGCCCCGCATTGGCCGGATGCTCCAGTATCTTCCCCTCATTATCAGCCTGGTTGATCCAGTAATGATTGAAGGTGGGGCCCACCATCACCTGCATTAAATTTCCGAAAAATTTCCTCCTGTAATATACGTTTCCTGAAACCATATTGTAGCGGGTGCGGTAATACCTGCGCCCCAGGTCTTTGTCGAAAACGGTATTATTACCCAGTCCGAAAAAATTATTGAGGGTGGGGTGAACATAATCGCCTTCAATGACCAGGTCGGCATATTTAAAAACGTCGATGAAGGAACCGCGGTAATTCATTTGGTAGGCACCATTGGCCGGCGCATACAGGAAGCGGAATTTCTGGTCGTATTTATAGGGTTCCTTGCGGAAACCATGGCGCTGCAGCCACAGGCCGGTACCCACCATAAAGCCGTCTTCGATGTTATAGCCTAACTGGATCCGGGGAAAGCGCGTTACCGGGTATTTGAATTCCACCGCGTTAAAGGCATTCACCGCGGGGTCATCGGAAAGGCGAAGCTTGACATTGCCATCATCCAGTACCCTGTTTCCTTCGGGCCTGAAATCGTAAATAAAGACGCGCGATTTACCCTTTACATCAAAGGAGTCCACCCCCCGGCCACCGATCAGGCGGAAAGAGATCTTGCTTTTCACTTCAGGGTCTACCAAAAAGATATCATCCCCGTTAAAGCCATATATGCGGATATCGCTGGTTTCCTTAGGATCAAAAACGCGGCTGTAGGTTGTGTAAATCGTATCCCCGTCTTCCCGGGTGTGGTAGACATTGACTTTTACTTTGCCGTCAGCTTCTTCAATATGGATGGTTTCTTTCCGGTTAGTGCCCAGCACGTTAACCGTGGAAGCCAGAAAGTCGTAATACTGCAGTGCTTTCTCATGGAGGATATCTCTCCTGCTTTGCAGGGTCTTTTTCATTTGAGCTCCGCCAATGGCTTCTGTTTCATCGGGCAGTTTGCCTACCGCGGTATCGATGAGGGCATTACTCACCCGTTGCTGCACATATTTGCTGAGGCTGTCCCATTGCGTGCGATCCAGTTGGTTCAGGAATATGCGGTCGAAATCTTTGGCTGAAGAGCCGAGGTATTCCACCTTAGGCATTTTTTCGATGAATCCTTTCAGGAAGGGCATTCGTTTCCGCGACAGGTACCAGGGCAGCACGCCATCGGACTTGAACATGGCGATGTCACGGTCACGCGGAATGGGGTGGTACACATCATCACCGGTCTTGACCCATTTCCATTGATCAAAATGGCGGTCCCAATCGGCCACCAGCATGTCCAGCAGCCGGGCCTTCAGGGTCGTCTCCTGGTTGATACTGTTCTCGGGTTCTTCGATGATCTTGGTGATCACTTTGGCAGTGCTTTTATCGTCGTCAATTTTATCCAGGGGATTGGTACGTTCCAGGAAGGCTACCTTATCACTCATCACGCCGCTGTATTGCCCCAGCCAGGACTGTTTGGGAATGTAATACAGTTCCGGCTCTGCCACCACCACCCCGATGGCTTTAGCCAGGGGAGGAATGGTAAGCGGTGCATAGGGGTGAGAGGCCGAGATCATATCCTGTACAATGTCTTCGCCGAAGGTGCCGCGCAGATTTTCGGGAATGGCCTTGCCGGGATCTTTATCGATGGTGCGCAGTTTATACTCTGTTCCATTGGCCGCCACCAGGTTTAGGGATTTGGTCTGCTTGCCTCCACCCATACTTTCGATATCAAACTTCCGTGGGTCCTGCCGGATATTGAAGACCTTCATTTTTACAGGGGTTTCCCATTCCTGCCGGTAATTGGTTCCCAGCATCCACCGGCGCATGGGTTTAGGATCTTTATACAGTTCGCTGGCCAGTACCAGCACGGAGTCTGGGCCATCGTAGTAGATCACTTTGGCGGTGCCGCTGTCTGTTTCCACTTTTTTTTCAACGGTATAGTTCAGCAAGGCGCCCTTATGAGCCATGGAAACCGAGTCGGGTTCCACTTCATAGAACTGCGAGTATACATTCTTGTTATGCGTCACTTCCAGAACGGCGAACCCCAGTTTAGAGCTGGTGAAAGTGGAAGTCTTTGAATTGGATACCCGGGTTGTTTTACATCCTGCACCACTGACAATATAATAATGACTGGTATCCTTCAGTTCCTGCAGGTTATGCTCGTGGCCATGCAGGAAAATTACGTTGGGATGTTTTTTCAGTACGCCTTCGATGCTATTTACCATGCCATCGTATTCAGGATGTTTCAGGTCCTGCGGCGTTCCGAATACACTTCTGGCAAGAGGGTAAGCCGAACCGATCAGCGGCAATGGTATATAGAGGTATTTCCGCAGGTCGGTAAAGGGGAAGATATGTTGTTTGAGCGTAAAGAATCCGCCGTGAATACCGTTGCTGCGGAAAGGATGGTGCGCGGCGAACAGGATCAGCTTCTCGCCATTCTTTTCCACGATCTCAGCCAGGTCATTCAGGACATCCTCACGGGTCTTATTGGCACAGTCCGATTCAATATCGGGCTTCACGCTGGGATGGATCCACCACTGGCTGTCAAACAATACCATGATTACATCTTTGGTGAGCTCTACGGTAACGGGGCCGGGGCAACCATCCTGGGGGTAATAATGAATGTTCGGGTCGCCCAGGGAACTGGCATATTGTTGTTCACGGACCACGGCATTCCACCCATTGGGACTCCCATTATTCCAATCGTGGTTACCCGGGATCATGTACACCGAGGCACCGGTATTTTTGGCGATCAGCAACTGGGAATCGAGTTGTACTTTGGCTTGCTGGTAGGTGAGCATTTGCTCATCGGGCAACCCATCCTTATACAGGTTATCACCCAGGTATAGTACCGTGGTTTTTTTATCAAGAGGTATGTGTTTCTTAACAGCGTCTACCACGGGTTGCTTACCATTCACGAGGGCACCGGCATCGCCGATCAAAACGATCCGGGTAGCAATACTGTCAGCCTGTGCCTGCAGGGCAAGCTGAATCATACTGGCAGTTACTAAAAGGATTAGCTTCTTCATTAGTTGGCCTTATATGGATAGAAAAGAATATTACCAGTTCCTATATCGGCAGCTTCGTTGGAAATAAACAGGTCGCCTCCTTTGCTGAAAGTTAGGCCTTCCGGTTGTTTATAGATTTTTTCATCCAACTGGTACGCTTTAACCGGTTGCCCCTCCCTGTTAGCCACCACCAGCAATTTATTGATGGCAGAAATAATAAACAGTTCTCCGGTGATGGGATGAATGGCAGCGGCGGAAGGTTTGAAGCGCATGGATTTTTTCCCTACCATTCCGGCCAGGGATTTGATATCGATCATAAAGCCGGGAAGGTAGGTGCGGGTTGCGGGGTCAAACCTGATAGCGGTCAATGCCTTCTTTTTGTCGCCTTCACAATCTTTACAGATCAGGTAAAGGTGTTTGTCGGCCGGATTAAAATAAAGTATTTCAAATTCTCCCTGTATACTATCCGGCACCTGGGATTCCATTACTGTCAGGGAATCATAGGACTGGAATTTGACCGAAAGGATATTACCATTGCTTACCAATACATAAAAAGTGCTATCGTACAGCACTACATCTTCGTAATCGGCGGGCGGACCAAATTTCCACATCCCGGAGGAATCGGGTTGGTTCAGGCGTATTTTTTGAAGCACACCAAACTCATCATTGATCGCAAAAAGAGAAGTATCCTTATCGTAAAATACGATTCCGGATACTTCTGAGAGTGATAAGGGCAGATTGATCAACAAGGGTTTTTCCAGGTCATAACCTTTGATTGAATACATGATCCTTCCCCTGTTTTTTTTTTCCTCTTCCGGCTTTCCCCCGTTAGCGGGCTGGCAGGAAAAGAACAAAAGGCTTAACATCAGGAAGATCAGTCCGATGATGTAATTCAGTGGATTAATATGTTGTGACTGGAATTTCATAATTGTAAAAAATGGCCCTCTCAGGCCATTTTAAAGTTCAGGAAGAAATTAATCATTCTTTACTTTAGTGCCTTCTTCGTCTTTTTTGATTTTCGTATCGCCGTCCTTGATCTTTACATCCCCGTCTTTTTCCACTTTCATCTTAAAGTCATCTCCTTTCACTTTGTATTCGTCTTCGTCTGATTTTACTTCCAGTTCACTGGAAAGCATGTACCTGCCTTCCGGTGTGCGAACGATTTGTCCATTCACCACCCTGGCATCTGTGCCATATAGCGTATCGTTGGATCTGGTATCAACATAAAACCTGACCGGTTCACCGGTTTCGGCATTCACCATTTTTCCGGTGGCATCGTCTTTCTTTACCTCAATTGATTTTCCGGTTTCCAGGTCCACATACGTTGCTTTGGAGTCACTGCAGGCGTAGAAGAAAAAAGATCCAGCCGCCAGCGTCAACACACTCAATAGTTGCTTTTTCATATAGTAACGTTTAGTTAGAAAAATTAATTAAGCCGATTTGTTGCTCTTCAGCATACCAACCAGGAGCAGGATGAAGATGGCACCGCCAACTACCCAAACCCATGGCTGCATGTACCAGGTAGGTTCCTTGTTGACATCGATATCAACGTCAAGGCCCTTATCCTGGGCAAAAAGTACTACTGAGAACAATACTGCGGCTATTGCCAAAAATGAGCTTTTGAAGATGTTCGCTATTTTCATGTCAGTTGTTTTAGCCTGTCATAAAAAGAATCAGGCCGGAAAGATTCCGGCCCGATGTAGCGTGTTTTTTGTAGAATTTTAACCCCATTATCCATTTTTCAGGGCAAAAATCCGTCCGTGGGTAAATTATTCCACTACAAATAAGGGTTTTTTGTCTTTTTCAGCCTGTTTAATGTTTTCAAATCCGGCGAAAAGGGCGTCGGGGGTGAAGGAAATGCTGGTAATGCCTTCGGCAACCAGGAAGCGCGCAAACTCGGGATAATCACTGGGGGCCTGTCCACAAAGGCCTACAGGCACCTTCGCCTGCCGGCCCTTGCGGATTACGGTGGCGATCATTTCTTTCGCCGCCGGATCCTGTTCGTTAAAGAGGTCTGCAATGATGGCCGAGTCGCGGTCAATGCCCAGGGTCAGTTGGGTGAGGTCGTTAGAACCGATGGAAAACCCGTCGAATAAGGTGGCAAATTGACCAGCCAGCAATACATTACTGGGTATCTCTGCCATCATATAGATCTGCAATTCGGGATCGCGGTCACGGTCGAGTCCAAACTGTTTCATGCTGTCCAGTACTTTTTGCCCTTCTGCCAGGGTCCGGCAAAAGGGAATCATCAATTTCACGTTGTCCAATCCCATCTGGTAGCGCACCTTTTTAACCGCCTCGCATTCCAGCCCGAATCCTTCCCGGTAGCGTTCGTGGTAATACCTGGAAGCTCCGCGAAAACCCAGCATGGGGTTTTCTTCCACCGGTTCAAAGAACCTGCCGCCCACCAATCCGGCATATTCATTGGTTTTAAAATCGCTCATGCGCAGTATCACCGGTTTAGGATAAAAAGCTGCAGCAATCAGGGCAATTCCTTCCGCCAGTTTGTCTACGAAGTAATCCTGCGGGCGTGCATAACCGGTAGTAATTGCCGATATCCTGTTGCGAACAATTTCATCGGTCACCTGTTCGGGGTGTATCAGTGCCATGGGGTGCACTTGTACTGCATGGGTGATGATGAATTCCATGCGCATCAGTCCCACCCCGTCGTTCGGATAAAAAGACAGGGCAAAGGCTTTTTCGGGATCACCCAAAATCATCATGGCTTTCGTTAAGCGGGGTAATTCTATTGCGGAAAGGTCGATGGTTTCTGTTTCCACCGTTGCGGTGCCCGTATAAATAAACCCGGTTTTTCCTTCGCAGCAGGAAACTGTTATCTGCTGCCCATCCTGTAAAAGCCCGGTAATATTGCCACAACCCACGACCGCGGGAACGCCCAGTTCGCGTGCCACAATCGCGGCATGGCTGGTACGCCCACCTTTGTTGGTGATAATGGCCGCCGCTTTTTTCAGGATGGGGTCCCAGTCTGGACTGGTAGTATCGGTTACCAGGATCTCGCCGGGCAGGAGTTTATGCGCTTCAGCGGGGCTTGATAAGAACCGGGCGGCACCACAGGCTACTGCGGATCCCACCGCCTGGCCTTTTGCCAGCAGCGCTCCTTTATGCCGGATAGAGAAACGTTGGAACCAGGCGGGGTCGCGTCGCGATTGAACGGTTTCCGGGCGGGCCTGCAGAATATAGATGTGTTGATCCACGCCGTCTCGTGCCCATTCAATATCCATGGGCCGGCCGTAGAGGTTTTCAATATCCAGGCACCATCTTGCCAGGCGCAGGATCTCCTCATCGTTCAACACCAGGGTTTCCCGGAGGTCCGGTGGCGTACTTTGGGTGATGGTCCTGCTTACACCGTTGGCAGCTGACTCATAAACCATGCGCAGCAGTTTATCGCCTTTTTTTCTTTCCAGGATGGCATCAAATCCTTTCAGCAGGGTAGGTTTGAATACCAGGAATTCATCCGGGTTCACCACGCCCTGTACAATGGTTTCACCTAGTCCCCATACCCCGCTGATGTGTACGATATTCCTAAACCCCGATTCGGGCTCCAGGGTGAAAGCCACACCGGCAGCGGAGAGGTCGGAGCGAACCATTTTCTGGATGCCGGCACTGAGGGCAACTAACTCGTGTTTATAGTGGTTAAATTCCCGGTATTTGATGGCCCGATCGGTATACAGGGATGCGAAACAACGCTGTACGGCTTCCACCACGGCATCGGCACCGGAGATATGCAAAAAAGATTCATGCTGCCCGGCAAAGCTGGCTTCGGGCAGGTCTTCAGCAGTGGCACTGCTGCGAACGGCAACTTCCGGCTTACCGGTTCCGATAAGATGCTTATACGCATCCTTTATAGCGGCTGCCAGGTCCGGCGGCATGCGGGCCGCTGTAAAAAGTTTCCGGATGGCGCTTCCTGTTTCGGGCAGGTTTTCATAAGTGGTACGGTCCAAACGGGCCAACTCGCGGGATACAGGTTGCTGCAATGCGTTATATTCCAGGAAATACCGGAATGCCGCTGCAGTAGTGGCGAAGCCGTCCGGAACCAGGATACCGCGGGATCCCAAAGACCGGATCATCTCCCCCAGGGAAGCGTTTTTGCCTCCTACTTTTCCCACATCAGAAGCATGAATTTGTCCGAAGGGAATGGTAAACCCTTTCATGGCTTTTTCACAAGCTACCCATTTTAGTGAGAGAAAGCAATGAGTGGCATCATTGGCAGGGATGAGGTTTCTCAATTCATGCGGCAATAATTACAGTTCATAAACCTGCAGGCAAGCAGATACGGGTATTGTGATAATTTGTACCCGCATTAACCAATGCCCTAATCAATCAATAAACTGAATAATATGAAAAGAACGATCCTGTCAGCATCTGCCCTGGCATTGTTGCTGATCGGTGGTACGGTAGCCTGTACCAACAGTGCAGCCAACAAACAAGCCGAAACCACTACCACACCGGAAGACCTGGTGAGCCGGGGAGAATACCTGGTCAACACCATCGGGTGCGACGACTGCCACACCCCCAAGACATTTGGCCCCCAGGGTCCCCAGCCTGATATGGCCAACCGCTTTGCAGGTCACCTGGCCGACCGTGCCGTAGCCCCGGTAGATACCGCTGTGCTTTCAAAGGGATGGGCACTCTTTGGGCCAGAACTCACCGTGGCGGTAGGCCCATGGGGCATTTCCTATGCCGCCAATATCAGTTCCGATTCTACCGGCATCGGAAACTGGACGGAAGAAC
>CBFGLD010000142.1:0-7975 GCA_965649495.1 uncultured Flavihumibacter sp.
CCTCTGCAATGCTTTCCATGCTCTTGCCGATTTGTCCCAGCCTTGTTCCGGTTGCAATGGCAGTTACCTCACAGATCGCAAGCCCCGTTACCACCGTTGTTCCCCGGTAAATCGTATTATCGCTTTCCCCGGCCGACTTACTTATGGGTAAGGACTCGCCGGTAAGGATGGATTCATTCACCGAAAAATCGTTGGATTGAAGGATGATGCCATCCGCCGGAACCGAGTTGCCTTCTTCCACGATCATGATATCACCCAGGACGATTTCTTCCAGGGGAATCCTTTCCTTTGTACCGTTCCGGATGACCACTGCATCGGGTTGCGTGAGTGATCGAAGTGCCTGGAGAGCATTACGGCTGCGGGCATCCTGGTAAAGCGAAATGGCTGCCACAAGAATGATGGATATCCCCATGAATATGCCATCTCCCACCTGGCCGCTGATGAAGTAAATGGTGGCGGCAGCCAGCAGTAACAACACCATGGGTTCTTTCGCAAGATCCCGGATCGCACGAAGTACGGGGTTCTCTTTTACCCGCTGCAGTTCATTGGTGCCGTGGATTTTCCTGGATGCTGATACCTGTTCGTTGGTGAGTCCATTTATATTTCCTTTCCTTTCCATTTATTACTTCGGATATACAAGTACGATAGCATGAATAATATGCCCCAATAGATCCATTCTGCCATCCAGCCATAGCTGATGTGAAGGTGGTATATTTCCAGCACCAGGTATGCGTATACAATATAAGCGATTATGGCCGCTAATTCGATCTGCAGGTTAATACGCGTATTGCCGGTTCCGGTTACCGCATTTAACCACACGGCGGCAAAGGACATCATTACCAGGGCAAGTGAAACCACTCTTACCGTGGGGATCGAATCCTGGATAAAGACATCCCCCTGCCCGAATACCCCAAGCAGTTCAGCAGGGAATATATTCAGCAGTACTGCCAGCATCACCGCACATGCCATACTGATCTTTACTATGCGCAGAATCAATGCCGGTACTTGTTCCGGCAATCCCTGCCCGATTATATTACTCACCATGGTGTTGGCTGTGGCAGCAAACGACCAGGTAAAAACGCCGAACAATCCGAAGATATTCCGCATGGTATTGGAAATAGCCAGGTCACGCTCACCGTGGTGTTCTACCAGGATATAAAAGAACTCCCAACTGATAATACTGATGGCATATTGGAATATCAGGGGCGAGGATTGAATAAAAAGTAATTTAATGCCGGAAGTGTCAAAGCGCATGCTCCGGTACAAGCCGAGTTGGCGGCTGATACCTTTTAATTCAATGACGCCAAATACAACGGCCATTCCAATGAATTCCGCACTGATCGAAGCAATTGCCGCCCCGTTGAACCCTAACCGGGGCATTCCCAGGTTTCCGAAGATCAGGCCATAGTCCAATACAATATTGGCGAGCGTTTCGGCCAGTGTGCCCCAAACCAGGTATTTACTCTGGTTGGTACCCACCAGCAGTGCATTCCGCATCTGGTACAGGTACAAAAAGGGGAGACCCAGTATCCGGATATCCAGGAACCGGATGCAGCGGTTGGTCATTTCCGTTGAACTAAGGGTCATTCGCAGCAGGGTGGGCGCCACCCACCAGGTGATCAGGATACCGGCCAGCGCAATGATCAGTGACAGGTACACGCCCTGTATGAAAATTTTTCCGATCTCCGGGATCCTGTCCTGCCCGGCTCTTCGGGAGATCATGGCCTGCAGGCCGTTGTTGAGTCCAAATCCTATGGCACCAAAGATCAGGTAATACACCCCGGTGATGCCTGCTGCCGCCAGGGCATCTTCGCCTAGCTGGCCCAGGAAAATATTATTGGTAATGAAATTGATCTGCGGAACGAAAATGGAAAAACTGATCGGCAGCGCAATAGACAATATCTGCCGGTTGGAGGCTTCTACGCGCAGGTCGGGTGCAATGGGTGCAGAAGACATAATTAGCCCGAAAATAGCGTATTATTGCAGCCATCGTTATGGCTTATACCACAAGATATGATATCACCCTGGGGGTGCATTCCGACCCTGCTGCCAATCTGCTGCTGCTGCAGGTGCAGGAAGACGGTCTGCGTTTGCTGGCCGTGGATCCCGACAGGAATCCGTTGTTGTACCGCTATATCCAGTTCGATAATTTAGCTGTTGAACAGGATAATCCCCTCGTGAACTGGCTGATGGAAAATCGCTCCTGGTTGCAATCCTGGGGCGCCCTGGTAGTGGTGCACCAGGGGGCCGACGCGGTGATTGTTCCCGCACCGCTCTTCACGGAAGATACTGCCAGGGAATTACTGGAACTGCAATACGGTGACCTGTTCCGGGGTACCACCCTGACGGATACGGTTCCGGGCAGGCAGGACTATATCTCCTACAGGGTCCCCACCGGTTGGTTCCAGGCACTCTCGGATTCCAACCCGCAGGTGAGGCACCGCCACTTTTTTTCTTTATGGCTGGCATGGCTTGATAAAAAGCCTTCGGACAGCGAGAACGGCCAGGCTTTCCTGTTATTCGAAACCAGCAGGGTTGCCATGGCGATCCGGAAACAGGACTGGCTGTTGGTACAACAATACGAATTCCAGGTTCCGGAAGACATCAGTTATTTCCTGCTTTCGGCGCTTCAGCAATATCAGCTGAGCCCCGAAACGGTCCAATTGGTGCTGGACGGCTGGATCGACAAAGACTCGGCCCTGTACCTGGAGCTCTATAAATATATCCGGAACATCAGCCTGGTAGAGCTGCCTCCTTCCCTTAAACTGGATAAGGCTTTATTGCAGGATCTGCCCGAACATTATTTAACCCCGCTAATCCAGATGGCTACATGCGTATCATAAGCGGAAAACTGGGAGGCAGGAAAGTGACACCCCCTGCCCATATGCCCCATACAAGACCTACCACCGATATTGCCAAGGAAGGACTTTTCAACATCCTTCAGAACAATATTGAATTTGAGGGCATCAAAACCCTCGACTTATTCGGCGGTACCGGCAGCATCAGTTATGAACTTGCTTCCCGCGGGGCAACCGAACAGACGATTGTAGAGAAGGATCCTTCCATGTATGCTTTCATCAAAAAAACCGCGGCCACATTTGGTCTCGATCACCTCAACGTGGTGAAAATGGATGTATTCAAATTCATAGAATCCTGTACGGAGCAATACGATTTCATTTTCGCCGGCCCACCCTATGCACTGGAAACCATTGATGACCTTCCTCGAAAGATCGTGGCGCACAACTTATTGAAACCGGGAGGCATGTTTGTGCTGGAACACACGCCCCGCAACAACTACCAGGGTTTTGAAAAGTTTGTCCAGGAGCGCAATTATGGAACAACCTTATTTTCTTTTTTCATAAACCGGTAATTAGCTACAGCGCTAACTCTCCTGCCATGACCAAATCGGCACTGCGAAAATATTATGCTGATAAGCGTTTATCCCTGTCGGCAGCCCAAAGGACAAAGCTGGATGACCTGCTGCTGATCCAGTTGCAGCAACTGGATATCCCTCCCCATGTACACACCGTACTTTCCTATTGGCCGATTGCGGAAAAAGGCGAAATGAACACTTTTCTCTTTACAGACTTTATGGCTTTCCGTATGCCCGGAATGCAGTTAGCCTTTCCCGTTAGTGATTTCCATGACCATTCCATGAAGGCCATGGTGGTGAACGATGACAGCTCCTTCAAAAGAAATTCCTATGGTATCGGGGAACCTGTTGATGGAATTTATGCAGCCCCATCCGATATTGACCTGGTAATCGTACCCCTGCTGGCATTCGACGAAAAGGGGTACCGCCTGGGGTATGGAAAGGGATTTTACGACCGCTATCTTTCCCGGTGCCACCCCAGGGTGATACGGCTGGGGTTCTCCTATTTCCCGCCGGAAGCAGCCCTGCCTGGAGTGGACCAATTTGATGTACCTTTGTCTGTCTGCATAACGCCGGATGAGATCTATGAATTTTAATTTTCCTCTTCTCAAACCCATCAGGATCATCCTGTTCCCGTTTTCCTTGCTCTACCTGGCGGCCGTAGCCCTGCGCAACCGCTTGTATGACCGGAAACTCTTACAAAGCTCGTCCTTCGGATTGCCCATTATTTGCGTGGGTAATATCGCGGCAGGAGGTACCGGTAAAAGTCCCATGGTGGAGTTCCTGCTCCGGCAGTTTGGCACCCAGTTCCGGTTAGCCACGCTCAGCCGCGGGTATAAACGAAAAACCAGGGGATATGCCCTTGCCAATGCAACTACCAATGCACTTGAAATCGGCGACGAACCGATGCAATTCCATATCAAATTTCCCAACGTTGCCGTGGCAGTAGGGGAAGAACGTATTGTAGCCGTACCACTGCTGCTGCACGACCGGCCCGCTACCCAGGCCATCATCCTGGATGATGCCTTTCAGCACCGGGCGATCCGGGCGGGTTTGAATATTGTGCTTACGGATTATAACAATCTTTACACGCGCGACTGGTACCTGCCTACCGGTGACCTGCGGGATGAGAAACGCAGTGTGAAAAGGGCTGATATCGTAGTGGTCACTAAATGCCCGCCGGAACTTTCCAAAGAAGAAGCTTCCCTTATCCGCGAGGAACTGGCGTTGCAGGAACATCAACAGCTTTTTTTTGCCACTATAAAATACGGTAGCATCTACCATATTATCACCCGGCAGGATTACCGGATTACCAATGAAGTGGAAGTATTACTCGTTACCGGTATTGCAAATCCCAGGCCATTGAAAAAAATGTTGACCGAACAATCCGCCTCTTACGAGCAATTGGTGTATAACGACCATCATATTTTCACTATTGATGACCTCAATGAGATCCGCAGGCGCTTTGAACAATTGGATGCACCCTATAAGATTATCCTCACCACAGAAAAAGATGCGGTTCGGCTGGTGAAATTCGAAAAGGAACTGAGCGGTTTACCGGTATTCGTCATCCCCATTGAAATGGAGTTTTTGTTCGGCGCAACTGAACGCTTTAACACTATTATCGGTACATTTATTAAGCAATTTTCTGCAAGTGCTTAATAAATGATGAACAGATGAGTAAAAAGAAAGAACAAAAAAAGAGAACGCGCAACAAAGCCGCGGATAAGTCACCGGCAGCAAATGTTTTCAAAGGAAGGCTGGATATCACCAGGAGCGGCATGGGATTCGTGATCGTTGACCAGGTTGAACAGGATATCCTGGTTCGCCCCAATGATTTTAACACCGCCATGCATGGAGACACGGTGCTGGTGAAGGTATCCAGGTCTTCGGGGCGGAATGCCCGCTCACAGGGAGTAATAACGGAAGTGGTTGACCGAAAACAAATGGTGTTCATGGGTCGCCTGGAACTCAGCAAATCATTCGGTTTCTTCATTGCCGACGGCGACAGGCCCATGCCCGATATTTATGTTCCTCTCAGCAATATCAACGGCGCAGAAAATGGCTCCCGCGTAATGGTGCGGATACTGGAATGGGAAGCAGGAAAAAAACCGACGGGTGAAGTAGTGGAGATATTGGAATCCCATGCCGAGAATGACCTTGCCATGAAAGAGATCATCCTGGAGAATGGATTTCCCATGGCATTTCCCGAAGAGGTATTGGAGGAAACCGCACGTATACCCGAAATATTACATTCCGGAGAAATAAAGGCCCGGCGCGATTGCAGGGAGGTTCTCACCTTTACCATCGACCCGGTGGATGCCAAGGATTTTGATGATGCCATTTCCATCCGCAAAAGCAAAACAGGTTACGAGATCGGCGTTCACATCGCCGATGTCAGCTATTATGTGGAACCGGGTACGGCGCTGGATAAGGAAGCGTACCATCGCGCCACTTCCGTTTACCTTCCAGACCGGGTCAACCCCATGTTGCCCGAAAAGATTTCCAATGAATTGTGTTCCTTAAGACCGCACGAGGATAAGTTCACTTTTTCCGCGATCTTCCAGTTCAATGCAAAGGGAGATGTTAAGGATTACTGGCTGGGCAGGACGGTTACCCATTCCGATCATCGCTTTACTTATGAGGAAGTGCAGGAGATCATTGAAAGCGGTGATGGCCTTTACCGGGAAGAAGTGTTGTTGCTGAATAAATTTGCGCAGCGTTTTCGTAAGCAGCGATTCAAAAAAGGAGCCATTAATTTCACATCGCAGGAAGTACGTTTCAAACTGGACGAGCAACGTCGGCCGATCGGCATCATGGTCAAGGAAAGCAAGGAGGCGCACCAGCTGATCGAAGAATTTATGTTGCTGGCCAACCGCACCGTAGCGGAACATGTAAGGAAAACAGAGGAGAAAGGGAAAAAGATTCCTTTTGCTTACCGGGTGCACGACCAGCCCGATGAAGAAAAGCTGCTTCCCTTTGCTGCCTTTGCGCGCAAATTCGGACACAAGTTTGATACCAAATCACCGGAACGGATAGCCGAATCTTTCAACCAGTTACTGAGCGATGCGCAGGGCAGGCCGGAACAGCATGTGCTGGAACAATTGGGCATCCGCACCATGGCGAAAGCTGTTTATACTACGGATAATATTGGCCACTACGGACTGGGTTTTGAGAACTATTGCCATTTTACATCACCCATCCGGCGCTACCCCGATGTGCTGGTACACCGGGTGCTGCAGGAAATATTGGATGGGAATGTTCGGGCCGACAAAAAAATGGAGGAGAAATGCAAGCACAGCAGTGAGCGGGAAAGGGCTGCCATGGAGGCAGAACGTGCCGGCAACAAATACAAGCAGGTGGAGTACCTGAAAAATTTCCTGGGCGATGAGTTCGATGCCGTTATCAGCGGGGTTTCTTCCTTTGGTTTTTGGGCCGAAACGGTGGAGCACAAATGTGAGGGCCTCGTGAGCATTACCAGCCTGGCGGAGTACGACGATTTCCGGCACGTGGAATCGGATTATATGCTGGCCGGGAGAAGGAGCGGGCGTACGTTCCGGATGGGAGATAAGATACGGATCCGGGTGGTGGCAGCCAACCAGGAAAAGCGGCAGCTGGACTTTGAATGGGTCATCACCACGGCCCTGAAAGAAGATACCGGGTCCGGTGACCGCCTGCAACGCGTAGCCCGTAAACCCAGGAAGAAAAAATAGGCGGAGTTCCTGCTTATCTTTGCCGGATGGACGAATCGATCAGCCTCAATAAATTCATCAGTGATACCGGGTATTGTTCCAGGCGCGAAGCCGACGAACTCATCAAATCCGGAAGGGTTTTGATCAACGGTAAAACCGCGCGTACAGGTAATCGTTATGAGCCTGGTGACGAGGTGGAAGTGGATGGCAGCCTGGTCACCCTTAAAAACAAGGAAAAACCGGTTTACCTGGTCTTTAATAAACCCCTGGGGATCACCACCACCACCGAAGAGCAGGTGAAGGGCAATATCATCAGTTACCTCAATTTCCCCAAAAGGATATTCCCGATCGGCAGGCTGGATAAAGATTCGGAAGGACTGATCTTCCTGACCAACGACGGCGATATCGTCAATAAATTATTAAGGGCAGGCAATGCGCATGAGAAAGAATACCTCGTGCGGGTCCACAAACCCCTGGAGCCGGGGTTTGCAGAAAAAATGGCGGCAGGCATTCCCATGTTGGGTACCGTTACCCTTCCCTGTAAAGTAGTGGTTACCGGGAGGCAAAGTTTCCGGATCATCTTAACGCAAGGTCTGAACCGGCAGATCCGGCGCATGTGTGAACACCTGGGTTATACGGTTACCGCCCTGCAACGCCAACGCATCATGAATGTGAAACTCGATAAACTGCCGGTAGGGAAGTGGCGTTATCTCAGCGATGCCGAAGTGCTGCAATTAAAGGAGTCCGTAAAACATTCTTCCGGCGCCGCCGTACCCAATAAGAAATACAAAGAAGTTCCACCGAAGGCCTCCTTTAAAAAAGAGGACCGGGCACTAAAAGAAAAGAAGGCCGCGACTACCGGTAAACCTGGAGAACAGCCATTACGCGGTTCTAAAGCGCTGGCGAAAAA
>CBFGLD010000143.1:0-7866 GCA_965649495.1 uncultured Flavihumibacter sp.
GAGCCGTTTGGCACCAGGTGAATATGTAATACAGCAAGAAGCAGCAAAACAGACAGGTTCTCATATATAAGGTTTGCCACTAATATACGGAAGCAGGCCTATTAGATTAGCCAAAAATGATAAAGGCAGTAAACCTACTGTGGGCATGCACACGTTTGCATAGATAAAGTGCCCCCTGCCCGGTCATTCTTCACATTCATTGGGCTAGTTTAGCTTTCGTTAAATGTCAGTAAGACACTAATAAAACCAAAACCAGCTAACGATGAAATGCCTGCAAAAAAGCCTGCAATCGATCTGCGTATTGCTATTGCTCAGCCTGCCGTTCGCCCTTAAGGCGCAGCACGTGGTGAGCGGAACCGTACGATCCGGCGACAGCATCCTGGCCAATGTGTCCGTCCAGGTAGAAGGATCCGGAACCGGCACCCAGACCGGGACCGACGGAAGATTCACCCTCAGTACTTCACCCAATGCCACCCTGGTATTCAGCATGGTGGGTTATGTTCCGCAAACCCTAAAGGTCAACAACCGCAACACGCTGACCGTGGACCTGCAGGCGGCCGACAACCAGATGAACGAGGTGGTGGTGATCGGTTACGGCACGCAGAAACGGAGCGATGTGACCGGTTCGGTGGCATCGGTGCCCAAGGAGCGGTTCACGCAATTGCCGGTGACCAATGTGATGCAGGCCATCCAGGGAGCTGTGGCGGGAGTAAACGTAAGTGTGGGCTCCACGGTGCCGGGCCGCACCGCCAATGTGCAGGTGCGCGGGGTGAACAGTATCGGCGCCAGCAATTCGCCGCTGATCGTGGTGGATGGGATCCCGCTGGCACCCGACGCCACCACCAATGATATCAACGCCAACGATATTGCGTCGATGGAGATCCTGAAAGACGCCAGTGCCGTAGCCATTTACGGGGTGCGGGGATCCAACGGGGTGATCCTGATCACCACCAAACGCGGCAGCACCGGCAAGCCGGTGATCCGCTACAATGTGTACACGGGTTCTGAGAAAATCATCAACACCCTGAATCCCAGCAGCCCGGAGCGTTACGTACAGAAATGGGCCGATTTCCGTGCGCAGAACAACCTCAGCGATACCAGCATATTACCCAACCTCTACGAGCGGAACAATTATTACGCCGGCAAGACCACGGACTGGGTGGATGTGGTGACGCAAACGGGAACGCTCACCGACCACAACCTGAGCATTTCGGGCGGAACGAAGGACGCGAAATACTATATCAGCGGTGAGTTGCTGAAGCAGAAGGGGGCGGTAAAGGGCTACCAGTACCAGCGGGTGAACCTGCGTTCGAACCTGGACATCAACATCACGGAGTACCTGAGTGCGGGAACCTCCTTTTTCTTCAATAACAATAACAGTGACGGGGGGCGGGCCAATTTTTACCTGGCCACGAATATGAGTCCCTACGGCCAGCTGTACGACGATAACGGCAATTACACCATGTTCCCGATGTTCCCGGAGCTGTTGTACCTGAACCCGATGCTGGGCACCACTACGGAGCGGGTGGACCGAAATCAAAACCTTACCGGTAATGCCTATGCGGAGTTGAAGCCGCTCTTCCTGAAAGGGCTGAAATACCGGCTCAACGCCAGTTACAGCCTGGTGAACAGCCGGTGGGGAGGTTACGAAGGCCGCAGTATCAACAACCAGTTGGGCACGGGCAGCATCAACCATTCCGAGGCGCGTTACTGGATCATTGAGAACATATTAAGTTATACCCGGGATTTCGGGGACCACCATGTGGACTTTACGGGTTTGTACAGTTCGCAGGAGAAGAGTTATTTCAGTAATGGCAGTAGTTCCACCGGTTTTATCAACGACGAGTTGTCGTATTACAACCTGGGCGCCGGTGCCACGCAGTCGAACGGCTCTTTTTACGACCGCAAGACCAACCTGAGCCAGATGGGGCGGGTGAATTATTCGTACGACAGTCGCTACCTGCTGACGGTTACGGCGCGGCGCGATGGTGCCTCCGTTTTTGGTGCCAATACCACCAAGTACGGGGTCTTCCCTTCGGTAGCATTTGGCTGGAACCTGCACAACGAAGCCTTTATGAGCGGGCAGGAGTGGATGAACAGCCTGAAGCTGCGGCTTTCTTACGGCCAGTCCGTTAACGAGGCGATCTCGATCAACGGAACGGCCACCACGGCGGGCACCAACCGCTTTCCATTCAGCGGGGTGAGCACCATCGGGGTGCTGGCCAGCAATTTGGGAAATGCCAACCTGCACTGGGAGGAGACCAAGGGAGCCAATATGGGCATCGATTTCAGTGTGCTGAAGAACCGGGTGTCGGGAACCGTCGACCTGTTCCGGACCACTACGGACGATATATTGCTGCGCCGCAACATCCCTATCATTACCGGTTATGCGAATATTTTAGACAACCTGGGTAAAACGAAAAATACGGGCATCGAGCTGACGCTGAATACGGTGAATGTAGCCACGAGAGATTTCAAGTGGGAGACCTCGTTGAATTTCGCCTCCTATAAAAATACCATCGTGAGTTTGTACGGCAACCTGGATTCCACGGGTAAGGAGGTCAGCGATATCGGGCAGGGGCTGTTCATCGGCGAGAGCCGCTATGTGATCTACGATTATACGCTGGACGGGGTATGGCAGGAAGGGGAAGATCCCAGTTCGGTGGATCCCACGGCGAAGCCGGGGCACCTGAAGTTCCGGGACATGAACGGCGACAAGAAGATCGATGCCAACGACCGGTCCGTGCTGGGCAGCAGGTTACCCAAATGGACGGGAGGCCTCACCAATACCTTCCATTACAAGAATTTCCACCTGAACATCTTTATCCAGACTTCGCAGGGAGCGTTGCGCAACAATGTGAACCTCACTTTTGCCGATGAGGCGGGCCGGATCAATATCCCGCGGGAGATCGATTACTGGACGGCGGACAACCCGATCAACGACCGGCCCAGCCTGAGTGCGCTGGCGGTGTCGGCCAATCGCGGTTATGGATACCCAAAAGACGCCAGTTATACGCGGATCAAGGATGTGACCTTTAGTTACACGATGCCGGATAAGGTGCTGGAGAAAGTACGCCTGGGAGGGCTTACGCTTTATGCCAGCGGCCGGAACCTATACACATTCACCGACTGGCAGGGCTGGGATCCCGAGAACGATTTCACCTTCCGGGGTTCGGGCGACTGGGTGAACAATTATCCACCCGTGCGCAGCATTGTATTTGGTGCCAATATCACCCTCCGTTAACCGAAACGAGGTCCGTTAACCGAAAAAAAGAAAAGCATGAAAAAGTCCATCAATATCATTACGTCCCTGCTACTGACAGGGATACTGATCAGTTCCTGTTCCAAGAGTTTCCTGGAGGAAGAGGTGTACAGTTCCTATGCGCCGGAGACCCTGCGCGATTCGCTGGGATTTGAGGCTTCCATATCCGGGCTGCACAACCATTTGAGCCAGTTCTTCACCACGAGTGACCAGCAGGGCTGGCTGAACGTGTGGCAGGTAGGGACAGACATTGCGTATGCGGGGCAGCAGCAGGGCGTGGAAGTGCCCTATTACAATTACAGCCTGTTGAATTCCAATGACGGGGCGGCGATCTTCACCTGGCGGTGGGCCTACCGGATGATCAGCAATGCCAATATCATCATCCAGAATGTGGAGGATCCGTCGGTGACCGGCATGAGCCAGCTGAACAAGGATGCCATCAGTGGGGAGGCGCGATTCTTCCGGGCGTATGCGTATAATATATTAGCCACCCTGTTTGGGGCGGTGCCGTTGGTGACCGAGCCGTTGACGGCGCCGAAGACCGATTTTGTGCGGGCGCCGCTGGCGGAGGTGAATGGGCAGATCGAGGAAGACCTGTTGTTTGCGGCGGAGCACCTGCCGGATGTGGACAATGTGAAAGCCAATTCCAAGGGCCGGATGTATGGCAGGGCCAACAATGCCATGGCCCGGCAGTTGCTGGCGGAAGTGTACTTAAGGATGGGCAGGAATGCGGAGGCGGAGGAGCAGGCGGCTGCGGTGATCAGCAGTGGCCAGTTTCAGCTCACCACCAACCGCTTTGGGGTGCGCAGCAACCAGCCAGGCGATCCTTTTGCGGATATGTTCGTGTACGGCAACCAGCGGCGGGGCCAGGGCAATAAGGAAGTGATCTGGACGATGGAGATGGAGCACCCGGCCACCATTGTGGGCGGCATCACCAATAACCCGCAGCACCGCCGGGTGTGGGGACCTTTTTATGTGGGCGTAACCGGCATGAAGCTGGCCGACAGCACTGGCGGCCGCGGGCTGGGGAGGCTGCGGCTGAACAACCACGTTATCTATGGTATTTACGAAGAGCAGGACATGCGCAATTCACCACATAATTTCAGGAGGCAGTTCTGGTACAACGATCCCGGCAAGCCGGCCACCTACGGGCAGCCTGTACCGTATGTGGGATTCGATACCATCTTCCGGTTGGCGCCGCATACCACCAAGTGGTACCAGTTTGATCCCAAGGACGAATTCGGGTTTGCGATGATCAAGGACATCATCCTGATGCGTTTGGGAGAGACCTACCTGCTGCTGGCCGAGGCGCAGTACAAGCAGGGCAAGCTGGCGGAGGCAGCGGCATCGCTCAACGTGATCCGGGGAAGGGCAAATGCGAGTGCGGTAGAGCCGGCATCGCTGAGCCTGGATTATATCCTGGATGAGAGGATCCGCGAGCTGGTGGGAGAAGAGAACCGGCGGATGACGCTGATGCGCACGGGAACGCTGGTGGAGAGAGCGCTGCGGTACAATAGTGAGAGCCCGGTGAATCCTATGGTGGGGCTGGAGAGCAAACATTTGCTGTTGCCCATACCACAGGCGGAGATCGACCTGAACAAGGATGCGGTGCTGGAGCAGAATCCCGGATATTAAAAGAAGCGGGGTCTTTATAGGGTTAAGTGCTTATATTGAAAATACCATGGGAGTAAGAACTATCGTAAGAAAGGGCCTGACAGCGCTGGTGATGGCAGCGGCGGCCGTCCTGCCGGCAGCTAACGCGCAGGCGCAGCCGAGGAAACCGGCGGGCGTGGCAGACGGTGATTCCGCATACCTCTTCGCCTATTTTACGGGGCGGGACGAGTCCGTCTATTTTGCGGTTAGCCGAAACGGTTATGATTACCGGTCGCTGAACCAGAACCTGCCGGTGATCAGCCCTGACAGTACCAGTGCCACCGGGGGAATGCGAGACCCGCATATCCTGCGGTCGGAAGACGGCAGAAGGTATTATATGGTGGCCACGGACATGAACGTGGCGAAGAACGGGTGGACGCCGAATTACGGGATGGTGTTGCTGCAATCGGAGGACCTGGTGCACTGGAAGCATTCGCGTGTGAATATCAAAGAGCGGTATCCCTTTATGGGAGCGGTGGACCGGGTATGGGCGCCGCAGACAATATACGATAAGGAGAAGCAGCGCTATATGATCTACTGGTCCACCCGTGCCGGCAAGGGCACGGACCGGATCTGGTATGCCTATGCCAATAAGGCGTTTACGGCGCTGGAGACCCGGCCCGCCTTGTTGTTCGAGGGTCCGCAGGGGGGCAGTTGCATCGATGCGGACATCATCGAAAAAGACGGGTGGTACCATCTGTATTACAAAACGGAGGGAGATGGCAACGGCATCAAGCAGGCGGTGGCGCGTAAGCTGACGGGTCCCTACCGGCAGGAGGACCGCTACCTGCAGCAGACGAAGGACCCGGTGGAAGGATCGGGGGTGTTCCGGTTGAACGGCAGTGACCGTTATATCCTGATGTATGATGTATATACGAAAGGGAGGTACGAGTTCCTGGAGACGGAGGACCTGCGGAATTTCCGGAAAGTATCGCGGCCGGTGACCATGAATTTCAAACCGCGGCACGGAACGGTGCTGCCCATCAGTGGGGCGGAGTACGACCGGCTGGTGGCGGGTTTCCCGGAAGCGAGTAACCCGGTGTTGGGCGGATTTTTTGCCGACCCGGATATCCTGTACAGTGAGCAGACGGGCAGGTATTATATCTATCCCACCAGTGACGGGTATGATAACTGGTCGGGCGATCAATTCCGGGTGTTTTCATCGGCAGACCTGCACCACTGGCAGGACGAGGGGGTGATCCTGGACCTGCCGAAGGACCTGGTGTGGGCAAAGAGCAATGCCTGGGCGCCCTGCATCATCGAGAAAAAGACGACCGCGGGTTATCAATACTATTATTATTTCACGGCGGGCAAAAAGATCGGGGTGGCGGTGGCCGATGCGCCTACGGGGCCGTTCAGGGACCTGGGCAGGCCGTTGATAGCGGAGCACCCGGAGGGGGTGAAAGGCGGGCAGGTGATCGATCCCGATGTGTTCCGGGACCCGCAGAGCGGAAGGACCTATTTGTACTGGGGCAATGGATATATGGCCGTTGCGGAGCTGAATGAGGACATGGTATCGCTGAAGCCCGGCACTACACGTGTGATCACTCCCGTTAGCAGTTACAACGAAGGCACCCATGTGTTCTACCGGAAGGGGAAGTATTATTTCACCTGGTCGGAGAACGATACCCGCAGTCCGGACTACCAGGTACGGTACGGGGTGGCGGATGACCCTGTGGGAAAGATCCGGGTGCCGGCCGATAACCTGGTACTGGCCAAGGACACGGCTGCCGGCATTTACGGAACGGGGCACCATTCAGTGATCAATATCCCGGGTACGGACGACTGGTACATCGTGTACCACCGGTTCCAGTATCCCGACGGCATTGGCATGGGGGCGGCGGCGGGATACCACCGCGAGGTAGCTATCGATAAGCTGGAGTTCAACGCGGACGGCAGCATCCGGAGGGTGCGACCCACGCATAAGGGGATCACGGCGTTTTCGGTTAAGGGTCAGCGGGAGGAGGAATTCGGGACCACGCGGAGCGGGGTGCTGGAAATTCTGGAGCGGGTGAACGACTACTGGCAGGAGCGGCACCCGGAACACGGGCGGGCCTTTTGGGATAATGCGGCCTATCATACCGGCAATATGGAAGCCTGGAAGGTGACGGGAAAGGAGCGGTGGCGGCGGTATTCGGAGGCGTGGAGTGAGCGCAACCAGTGGAAGGGAGCCAGGTCGGATGACCGTAGCCGTTGGAAATACAATTATGGGGAGACGGATGAGCACGTGTTATTCGGCGACTGGCAGATCTGTTTCCAGACCTATGTGGACCTGTACCGGCATTCGCCGGCGGCGGTGAAGATCGCGCGGGCGCGGGAAGTGATGGAATACCAGATGGGAACGGACAGCAGTGACTACTGGTGGTGGGCGGACGGGCTGTACATGGTGATGCCGGTGATGACGAAGTTGTACCAGGTGACGGGCAACCGGCAGTACCTGGACAAGCTGTATGAATATTTCAGTTATGCCAACAGCATCATGTATGATCAAGAGGCGAAGTTGTATTACCGGGATGCGAAGTATGTGTACCCGAAGCACCGGAGTGTGAACGGCAAAAAAGATTTCTGGGCCCGGGGTGACGGCTGGGTATTTGCGGGGCTGGCGAAGGTCTTACAGGACCTGCCCGCCGATGATATACACCGGGCGGAGTACCTGGAAAAATACCGGGGCATGGCGGAAGCGTTGAAGGCAGCGCAGCAGCCGGGAGGTTACTGGACGCGCAGTTTGCTGGACCCGCAGCATGCGCCGGGTCCGGAGACCAGCGGCACGGCTTTTTACACCTATGCGTACCTGTGGGGCATCAATAACGGGTACCTGGACCGGGCGACCTACCTGCCGGTGGCGGTGAGGGCCTGGAAATACCTGGTGGGGACGGCCCTGCAGGCGGATGGCAAGATCGGTTATGTACAACCGATAGGGGAGAAAGCCATCCCGGGGCAGGTGGTGGACA
>CBFGLD010000144.1:0-7809 GCA_965649495.1 uncultured Flavihumibacter sp.
TATTTGAATATTGAACCAAACCGCGATGAACTGGCACGTTATGGCCTGACCATTGATGATGTGAACCAGGTGGTGGAATTCGCCCTGGGGGGCAGCCCGGTGGGACAAACCATCGAAGGCCGCCAGCGCTTTAGCATTAACGTTAGGTTGGCACAGGATTACCGCAACAGCCTGGCCAGGATCCGGAGAATACCTTTGCAAAGTCCGGTCTTTGGCGAAGTTGCTCTTGGCAGCATTGCTAAGGTGGAATTACAGGAAGGCCCTCCCATGATCACCTCTGAAAATGCCTTGTTGCGGGGAGCTGTTATGTTCAATGTAAGGGACCGGGATCTTGGCAGTACCGTTAAGGAAGCCATTGCCAAATTGAACCAGCAGGATGATATTTTACCGGAAGGGTATTACCTGGAATGGAGTGGTCAGTATGAAAATCTTATCCGGGGAAAGCAGACGCTGTTGTGGATTGCCCCGGTGGTATTGCTGATCATATTTCTTTCTCTCTATTTTGCCTTTCATTCGCTTCGTGAAGCATTCCTGAGTTTGATCACCGTTCCTTTTGCTCTGATCGGCGGGGCCTATATGATCTATATATGGGGAGTTAACCTTTCCGTGGGCGTTGCCGTTGGATTTATTGCCCTTTTTGGAATAGCAGTGGAAACGGGAATTGTTATGGTCATTTACCTGAATGATGCCATGCAGCAGTTGGTGAATAAAAAGGGTAATAGCGCGGAAACCATTACCAAAGCAGACCTGCACGAATATGTGGTCATGGGCGCAGCCAAACGATTGCGTCCCAAACTGATGACGGTCTGTGTTTCACTCTTCGGACTGGTTCCTGTACTGTGGGCCACAGGGGTTGGAACCGATATTATGAAACCGATTGTGTTACCAATGATTGGGGGTGTGCTCACATCCTCCACCCACATCCTTCTGGTAACTCCCTTGATTTTCCTGATGACGAAGGAATACGAATTGAGGAAATATAAAAAACTGGAAATTCATGAAACGAATCATTAACCTCATCATTTGCCTGGCAGGAACTACCGTTCCCCTGTATGCGCAACCCGTGCTTTCCCTGGACGATATTCTGAAACGGATCGATACCGGCAATGTGTTACTCCAGTCCTACGAATATAAAGCCAGGAGTTATGAATACAGCGCGGAAGCAGCCACTGCCTGGATGGCTCCCATGGCCGGAGCAGGTACTTTCATGTATCCCTACTCCAAGCCAATGGATGAACGTGATAAGGGATCCATCATGATCCGTCTGGAACAGGAAATCCCTAACCGGTCACGGCAGCGTGCCACCAAAGATTATATCTTATCCAAAGGCGCCGTTGACCTTGCGGAAAGAACGATTTCCCGCAATGATTTGAAGGCAACAGCACGTTCCCTTTACTACGATTGGATAGTAGCCGTTCGGAAAATTTCAATCCTGGAAAGGAATGAAAGTATCATGCAGACCATGAAAAAAATTGAAGAGGTTCGCTATCCCTATAACCAGAGCCTGCTGGGAAATGTTTTCAGGGTTGACGCTAAGATTGAAGACAACAGAAACATGGTCAGGATGTTGCAAGGTGAAATCTCCCGCAGCAGGGCCTATCTCAATAGCCTGATGAACGCGCCCGGTAATATGGATTTCCAGATCGATACCACTTATATTCCGGTTTTTGCTCCCGTCCTATCAGACACTGCGGAACTGGCTGCTATCAGGGGGGATATCAGCCAAATGGATGCTTCCCTTCGCTCCATGAACCTGAATATTGCGGCCATGAAACTGGAGCGCAAACCTGCATTTAAACTCAGCTACGACCACATGACTCCCCGTTCGGCCATGATGCCCAATGCATTTAGTGTGATGGCAATGGTATCCATTCCTATCGCTCCCTGGTCGTCTAAAATGTACCGCAATGAAGTGAGGGCGATGCAGTTTTCCATTGAAGCGATGCAAAAAGAGCGGTCCGCTATGTTGCTCGAATCCCAGGGTATGTTAGTTGGTATGCAATATGAAATCAAGACCATGCAAGCGCGGATAACAGCTATGGCAGAAAAAATACTCCCATCCCTTAGAAAGGCTTTTGACGTTAATTACATCGCCTACCAGGAGAATAAACTGTCTCTCGCTTCTTTATTAGGTGATTGGGAGGCACTGATCATGATGGAGATGAATATTGCCGATGAAGAGGCCAAACTGTATAAAATGATTGTTAGTTATGAAAAGGAATTATATAAATAACATCAGCCTGACCTTGCTGGTTTGGGGCCTTGCCGGCTGTTGGCAGGGGCAAGACTCTAAGCCAGCTCATACCGGGCATGAACAGGTGATGGACAGCTCTCTGGAAAAGCTGGTAAAACCTGCAAATGAATTCGTGGTGGCTTCACTGCCCGAAATCAGGGCTGTAAATGGCCCCCGGATCTTTACCACTACCGTACCCGGCATGGTTGATTTTGACGAGCGCCATAAGCTTTCCATTTCTTCCCGGGTAGGCGGCCGTATTGAAAAAATATACGTTCGTTATAATTTCCAGGAAATCCGAAAGAACCAGCTGATCATGGAAATCTATTCTCCCGAGCTCGTAGCAGCGCAACGGGAATTGATCTATTTACAGCGCAGCGGTTCGGATCAAGCTCTCTTTAATGCTGCAAGGCAAAAATTGCTTTTACTGGGAATGAGCGCTTCACAGATCAACCGGGTGTTGAAGCAGGGAAATCCCGAATATAAAATTGGGGTATACAGTCCAGCCGATGGATATATCCGGGAGAATCTTCCCATCGCTCCTTCCTCGCCGGTAATGAGTACCCAGGCCGAATCAGGGGGTATGGATGGAATGGGAACAGCAAGCGAAGGGTCAAGCCAGGTGCGTACAGGCAATGCAGCTGCTCCCGTTACTACCCCTGTGCTTATCCGTGAGGGCCAGTATATCAACCCGGGACAATCTGTATTTTCTGTTTACCAGGATAAAGGCCAGGTGGCTAAATTTAGTTTTACCGCAGACATGTCGCAGTTTATTAGTAAGGGAAAAAAAATACTGGTCTGGGCAGCTGCAGACACAGTGACATCCACTGCAATGAAAATTGGTTTGGTGGAGCCAGTCGTGGCAAATGGAAAATCTTTCCTGGAAGCAAGAGTGTACCTGGATGGGAAAAAAATCAGACCCGGCCAATTGGTGACTGGTATGCTGGCATTTACCGTTCCACAAGGATGGTGGCTTCCCAAAGAAGCGTTGTGGGACCTGGGTGACCAACAGCTGATCTTTACTAAAGAGGAGGGGAGTTATTCCCCCCGGCGGGTACGCACGGGAATCCGTTCCAATGGATGGGTGCAGGTATTGGATGATATCGGTAATCTCCGCATAGCCTCCAATGCCTGGTTCCTGGTAGATAGTGAAAGCTTTATTCCGGCTAATCTAAATGATTGATCATGCGTAGCTATAATTATATTTTCATTTTTGCTGCCTTCTTATTGATGGCGCCCCTGTTACTGTTTTCCTGCAAGGAAAAAACAGTAAAGCAGGAAGAGGTAAAAACCTATACCTGCCCCATGCATCCGCAGATCGTACAGACCAAGGCGGGTACTTGCCCCATATGCGGTATGGATCTCGTTTTATTCGACAAAAATAACCAGGAGGCAAAACTGGTCTTAAGTAAAGACCAACTGGCGCTTGCCAATGTTGCAGTTGCAGAGGTGAATAACAGTGCCTCCAAAAACAAGATTAGCCTGAATGGGAGATTGGTTACAAATCCGGCGGATAATGCAGTCATCAGCAGCCGTATCTCCGGAAGGGTCGAAAATCTGTATGTGAAGGAGTCCGGAATAAAAGTTTCTAAAGGACAGCCATTGTACCGGATTTATTCGGAAGAATTACTGGGATTACAGCAAGAGTACTTAGTAACAAAAGCACAGGAGAAAGCATTTCCGGGAGAACTTCGTTTCCGGGAAATTGCCCGGGCTGCCGAACAAAAATTATTGTTGTACCAGCAGACACCCGCCCAACTAAGGAAATTACAGGAGGCGGGGAAATCGGATCCCTTCATAACCTATTTTGCACCGGTCAGCGGACAGGTTTCCGCTGTTGTTGTTACGGAGGGCCAGTATGTGGCAGAAGGAACCGTTTTGATGCAGGTGGAGAATTATCAAAAACTTTGGGTGGAAGCCGACCTGTATCCTTCAGAAGCCCCAAAGGTCAGCATTGGGATGCAACTGGAAGTGATCGTGGATGGTAGGTCGGAACAACAACAAAAAATGCGGGTAGACTTTATTGAACCTGCCATTGATCCTTCCTCCCAACTCCTCAGGATCCGTGGAACGATTCCAAATCTGAATCAATCCTGGCAGCCTGGCTTATCCGCCCGGGTTATTCTTCCTGCCAGCTCCGTCCGTAATGGTATATTCGTACCTACGAATGCCATTATCAGGGATAATAGATCCGCCCATGTCTGGAAACAAACTGCACCCGATACCTTCATTCCGGTGGCCGTAAAAACCGGTGAGGAAACCATGAATGAAACCCAAATTCTGGAAGGAATTGCGGAGGGTGAGAAAATTGTTACCAGTGGGGCATATCTTTTGTACAGTGAATATGTCCTTAAGAAAGGTCGGCACCCGGTTAAACACCAGCATTAACAGCAATTATTCAATAAATTAAACAATCATGAACAAAAAGATCATGGGATCATCGATCCTCTCCTTCACCCTTATGGCCCTGGTAGCTTGTGGAGATAATACAACTAAAACGGATGATCATTCCGCACATGCAGAAAACACCGACACAGCCAGTGTTCAGCAGGCCCCGCAACCATCAGTGGCATTGAAGGATGCCTCCCTGAATGCAGTGTACCAGCATTATATTCACCTCAAAACCGCGCTCGTGAACAGTGATATGGCAGAAGCAAAAAAGGCGGGCATGGCTATTGAAGAAGGGGCGGGGCAGCTGGCCGATGGCAAAGCTCTTGCTGCGGAATCTGCAAAAATATCAGCCGCCAATGATATCGAAACACAACGGGCTGCTTTTTCCGCTATCAGTGACCTGATGATTCCCCTGGTAAAAGCCAGCGGCATGAATAACGGCGAAGTATATGTTGAGTACTGCCCTATGGCATTCAACGACAAAGGAGCAAAGTGGATCAGCAACGACAAGGAGATCAGGAATCCTTATTTCGGCGATAAGATGCTGACCTGTGGTGAGATCACAGAAACTATCAAATAGCTATCCTGGTTTCGGGAATTTTAAAATTAACGGGAGCGCTTTTTGTTGCTCCCGTTTTTTTTTTAGTGAATTGGAAAGAGAATATCGGTAATTTGTTTTCAAAGGCTGTTTACAAATGGATTCACTTACGCATATAGCGCTGGGTGCCTGTATAGGAGAAGCATTCTGGGGCAAATCGATTGGGAAAAAAGCTATGTTTTGGGGTGCTTTATCACAAAGCCTGCCCGATATTGACTTCATCGCAGGCTTTTGGATGCCTCTTTCAGAAGAGCTCCTGGCCCATCGGGGATTCACGCATTCTTTTGTTTTTATTGGCATAATGACGCCCCTGCTGGCTCTGTTTGCAGACCGTGTTCATCTTCCCAACGTTAGTACCCTGAAAAAATGGATGCTGTTTTTTCTCGTTGAAATGCTGGTGCACATATTCCTGGATGGATTCAATAACTATGGTACGGGCTGGTTTGAACCCTTTAGCCACCATCGGCATTCCTTCAATACCCTGTATGTGGCAGATCCCTTCTTTTCTATTTGGCCGGGGATAGCTGCATTTGTTATGCTGGTAACTCCCATACTCAGCGTTCGCAGGAGGTTTTGGTGGAAATTCGGATTATATCTCCCCGGGATCTATTTATTGTATGCAGTAGCCAATAAAATTACCATCGACCGCGAAGCCAAACAAATACTGGCTGCCCAGAATATCCCGGCTACCCGCTATTTCACTACCCCCACTCCCTTAAATAACTGGCTGTGGTTTGTGGTGGCAGGAAACGACAGCGGGTATTATGTGGGTTTCCGTTCCCTTTTCGATAACCAAAAAAAAATGGATTTTCAGTATTTTCCCAGGAATGCACAATACCTGGACTCCATTGCCGACCATGAAGATGTTCAACACTTACGGCGATTTTCCCAGGAGTTTTTTACAGTAGAGAAAAGCGGTGATACCCTAATGTTCAACGACCTGCGTTTCGGCCAAATCATTGGCTGGCATGATCCGAAACAAAAATTTGTTTTCCATTATTACCTGACTCACCCGGAGGATAACGAAATTATCGTACAGCGCGGAAGATTTGCAGGCTGGAATAAAGAAACGGCTTTGTCTCTGATCCGGCGTATTGGTGGTAATTGAAAGGGAGGAAAGGGTAACCTGGATCATTGCCCTTTCATCCCTTAGTTGTTTCAGGAAGCGAATTCTTCTACTGATTCCTTCAAAGAATCAACTCTGTCGCGCAAGCTGTTCCGAACGCCTGCCAGCTTTTGTTTTCCTTCATCCATTTTGTCTTTCAGGGAATCAGTGAGTTTCTTTCCTCCGTCAGCAATTTTTTGCCGGGTGTGTTCTCCTGAATCAGGGGCAAATAAAACACCCAGAATACTTCCAACTGCCACTCCAACTGCCAGTGCGGCCAGGATTTTGTTAGTGTTTGTCATGACGAATGTTTTAGGTGAAGGAACCTATTTTCCTTTCTAAGATAACAAATTCAGACCCATAAATAAACTGATAGTGAACAGTCAGCATCATGATTGTTCTCATTTTAACATTATTGCCTGGATTTCAACTTCTCCTGTTTTCGGAAATAGCCCCGGAACAGGAAATTGTGTTTGAGCGCTTCCATATTTTCATGGAAGGCCCGGGTGCTTTTTTCCATATTGGTCAGGGTGCTGTGGAGCTTGCCAACCATTGCCGAGTCTTTCAGTAATGCATTCGCCGGCCCCTTCCCGGTATTGATATCCTCCTGTATGCCTCCGAGGATCTGGTTGGTATGGGTCAGCAGGGAATCCGCACTTGCTGCGGCATGATCAATACGGTAAACTGCCTGGCTGAGCTGCGCAGCAAAACTGGTATCGTATAATAATTGTCCTGCACTACCTTCCCCGGATTTAACATGGTTCACTATTTCGGATAGTTCACCCGCCAGCCGGTGTGTCTTTTCCGATGCTGCTCGGATATTGACTAAAGTGGTACGTAATTCTTTCGCCAGAGTTTCATCATCCAGGACCTGCCAGATGCCTTTGCTGGCATTGATCCGTTTCACGGTTTCTAACAGTTCCTGTGATATTTCAGCAACGTTTACATTGGTACCGGAGAGCGTTTCCAGCATGGCCTCTGTATCAGCAGTTTTTTTTGCCTGGATGTAGTCGCCTTCCTTGATGGGCCGTCCCTTCCCGTCTCCGGGCATTAAATTGACCACCCGGTTCCCGATTAATCCTTCTGTGCCAATAGATGCTACTGCGTTATTACGGATATTCACTCCAGCCTTTTTATCAATGAGCATTTGAATTTCAATAATAGTATCGCTGATCAATTGAACCTTGCTGACGGTGCCCACCTGGATCCCGGAATAGCGCACATTGTTGCCGGACACCAGGCCGCCAGCCTGGGAGAGGCGGGTATGGATGACAATATTGGAGCCAAAGAGGTTTTGATCTTTGCCGATCATATATAGGGTTATTACCAAAAAAATTAAACCCGCTATGGTGAAAATTCCAAGTTTCAGATTATTGATTCGCTGATCAGCCATGATGCTAATTTAAATAAAGAATTGCTTCACTTTAGGGTCTGCAGCAGCCGTGAGTTCATCGTATGTTCCCGTGGCATATGCAATACCGT
>CBFGLD010000145.1:0-7727 GCA_965649495.1 uncultured Flavihumibacter sp.
CGCTGAACTTGATGACCCTGATGGGATTATCGCTGGTGGTGGGAATATTAGTGGATGATGCTATTGTTGTTCTGGAGAACATACAGCGGCATATGGAAATGGGTAAGAACCGGGTACGTGCCGCCTTTGAAGGAGTAAAAGAGATAGGCTTCACCGTTACCTCCATTACGCTGGTGATCGTGGTGGTATTCTTCCCGATTTCACTCACCAATGAGCTGGTGTCAAATATCCTGCGCGAGTTCACCGTAGTAGTGATCATTTCCACCTTAATGAGCCTGCTGGCATCGTTCACGCTGGTGCCCTGGCTGGCATCGCGGTTCGGGAAGCTGGAGCACCTGACCGGCAAAACGATCTTTGGCCGCTTTGTGTTGTGGTTCGAAAAGCAGATGGAACGGTTCACGCAGTGGATCACCGGAATCCTGAACTGGAGCCTGGACCATAAGATCATAACGTTGTCGGTAACGATGGGATTGCTGGTGGCCTCTTTCATGCTGGTAGGAAAGGGATACATAGGCGGTGAGTTCATCCCCAAAGGAGACCGCGGTGAATTCATTGTACAGCTGGAGCTGCCCAAGGATGCTTCCGTGGAGCAATCCAATTATGCCACGCAAAAAGCAGAGCAATACCTGCAAAAAAATCCGGATGTAACCTCCATCATCACTACGGTGGGACAGAGCAGCGAGGATGGGTTTGGCAGCAATACCAATACCGCGTATAAATCAGAGATCACGGTAAAGCTGGTATCGCTGGAAGAGCGGGAGGATCCTTCAGATGTGTATGCCGCCAAGACCAAGCTGGCACTGGAAAAAGTGATACCCGGTGTGCGGGTGAAAACGATACCGGTAAGCATCCTGGGAACAGCGGAGCGCTCGCCCCTGGAGATCATTGCCGTGGGTGCGGACTATGACAGCGTGATGGCCTATGCGAAAGCTATCATGGCGGTGGTACAGTCCACCGAGGGCACCAAGGAAGTCAAGCTTTCGGTGGAAGACGGAAACCCCGAGATCAATGTGAGTGTGGACCGTGATAAGATGGCTGCGCTGGGCCTCAACATGAGCCAGGTAGGCATCACCATGCAAACAGCGTTTGCAGGAAACGACGACGCGAAGTTCAGAAGGGGTGCCTATGAATATGATATCCGGATCGGGTTGGATGATTTTGACCGCAAGAACATCAATGATGTGAGTAATCTCACCTTCATCAACAGCCGGGGAGAGCAGGTAAAGCTATACCAGTTTGCCCGTATCACGGAGCAGTCGGGTCCCAGCCGGCTGGAGCGCCGCGACAAGAACAGCTCGGTATCGGTACAGGGGCAGGTGATCGGGAGACCGGTAGGAACCGTTGCCGGTGAGATCACGGCCAGTCTCGAAAAGCTGCCGCATCCTGCAGGGGTCAGTTACCTGATGGGGGGTGATGTGGAGAACCAGGGCAGCTCTTTCCAAACCCTTGGAGTAGCCTTACTGATTTCCATTGTACTGGTGTATCTGATCATGGTAGCGTTGTACGACAACTATATCTACCCGTTAGTGGTGATGTTTTCCATCCCGCTGAGTATTATCGGTGCCCTGCTGGCGCTGGCGTTGACCAACAACACGCTGAACATATTTTCGATACTTGGAATCATCATGTTGATAGGGTTGGTAGCCAAGAATGCCATTATCCTGGTGGACTTTATCAACCAGAGCAAGGCGGAGGGGCACAGCACCCGGGAGGCGCTGGTTCTGGCCAACAATGCAAGGCTGCGCCCGATCCTGATGACCACCATCGCGATGGTGATCGGTATGTTGCCGCTGGCGCTGGCTGCTTCTGCCGGCAGCAGTTTCAAGAACGGGCTTGCCTGGGTGATCATTGGCGGGCTCATCAGTTCGATGTTCCTGACATTGATCGTGGTACCGGTGGTGTACCAGCTGGCAGATAAGCTGCTGGCGAGGGTACGCAGAGGTAAGAAAGAAGATAATATCGCCGAGATGATGGTAGCGCACCATTAAAAAAAAGCCGTGAAGTATGGTAACATACTCACGGCTTTTTTTACATCAAACCATCAACAGACCTATAAAAAATGACCGTATAACTATAATATATGACCGAAGGCGGGGTCGCCGTGAGGCACATGCTCCAGTTCGGGGTACATGGCCTGACTGAGATCAGCGATGATATCAGACGCTCTTTCCACGCCAACGCTTAACCGAATCATGCCGGGCAGGATACCAAGTTCCAGTTTCTCTGCTTCCGGAACATCCGCATGGGTCATGGAGGCGGGATGTTCTGCCAGGCTTTCCGTTCCGCCCAGGCTCACTGCCAGCTTGATATGGTGTAACCTGTTCAGGATCCTGAAAGCACCAGCCTCCCCTCCTTTTACAATGAAGCTGATCATGGCACCTGTTCCTTCGCATTGTGTTTTAAATATGCGGTACTGATCCCCGCTGTTTTCATCCAGCAGTCCCAGGTAAATCACTTTTTCAACGGCCGGGTGTTTCACCAGCCAGCCTGCTACTTCCCGTGCATTGGCTTCGGCGGCATTCATTCTCAGCCGAAGCGTTTCGAGGCTTCGGAGCAGCAACCAGGCAGTATGGGAATCGGTATTGGTACCCATCACCGTACGCATTCGCTTGATGGCGGTAATAAGGGATGTATTACCGGTTGCGGCACCGGCGATCAGGTCGCTGTGCCCGCCCAGGTATTTGGTAGCGGAATACAAAACGATATCTGCGCCGTGCCGGAGAGGGTGTTGCCATAACGGTCCCATATAGGTGTTATCGACAACGGTGAGCACTTTGCGGGATGCATCCGGCTTTCCATTATCCAGGAGGCGGTTAGCGGAAAAGTGGGATGCGATATCTGCTGCCATTTTAATATCGATCAGGTCGTTGGTGGGGTTGGCAGGCGTTTCCACATATATCATTCTCAATTTGGCGGACATACCGGCATCTTCCACCATTTTAATGATTTCTTCCTTTGATTGAGCGGGTTGAAAACCCATCACTTCCACTCCGAATGCGGGCAGGATGGCGTGTACCAGTTTGTGCGTTCCGCCGTAGAGCGGGTTACTATACAACAGCAGGTCGCCCGGGCGAAGGAAAGCGAGCAGGGTGGTGGATATGGCACTCATGCCGCTGGAAAAAACCGCACCGGCATCCGCCTTATCCCATAGCCTGATCCGGTTTTCCAGGATCTCAACGGTGGGGTTGTTGATACGGCTGTATATGAGTCCCATCGCTTCGTTTTCATGCCCGGGTTTACCCAGGGCCATTTCAAAATAAGCCTTCCCGGCTTCGGCGGTCGGGAATACAAAAGTGGAGGACTGAAAATTAGGGCATTTGACGGCGCCTTCGCTCCATTCGGGATAGTAGCCATATCCCATCATGGCTGTTTCGGGAGCCATATCTTCAAGGCCCATAACGGGCGGCATTTTCCTGTGATCCATGGTCTGATGTTTGTGACAATTTCCGCAAAAAGCAGGGGGCGTACGATGACTTTAGTCACAGCAGTAAAACATTCTTTTTATTCCATGCTTACTGCCCTTAAACAGATATTTATTCTTTATTTGGGTAATTTTCCAGAAAATCAATCCAAATGCAACCAGATAAAACGGATGTCCTGATCCTGGAATTATTACAATCTGATGCCAGGCTTACCAATAAGGAGCTGGCGGACAAGCTGGGTAAAACCATCACTCCCGTGTATGAGCGGGTCAGGAAGCTGGAAGCCGAAGGATATATTACGGGGTATCACGCCCATGTCAACCGGCAAAAGCTGGGACGCTCCCTGTTGGCTTTCACCAATGTGCAGTTAAAACAACATGCGCGGCAGAAGCTCCTGGATTTTGAGAAGGCGATCGTGAAATTTGAGGAGGTGCTGGAATGTTACCACATGACGGGGATGTACGATTACCTGGTGAAGGTGGCGGTTAGCGACATGAATGCTTACCAGGATTTTATTGTCAACAAACTGGCCAAGCTGCCGGATATCGGTACGGTTCAAAGCAGTTTCGTAATGACGGAAGTAAAGCACGATACCGTGCTAAAAGCTGTGAGCCCTGAGAACCCGGATCCCACTAGGAAAACAGATAAGCCAGGTCGTCCTCCGAAAGCTGTTTGATGAATCCTTCGTCTTCCGAAACGAGTGCATCGGAAAGGACGCGCTTACGTTGTTGCAGTTCCACGATCTTTTCTTCGATGCTGTCCTTGCATATCATCTGGTACGCAAATACATTTTTCGTTTGTCCGATACGGTAAGCCCGGTCTATAGCCTGTTGCTGCACCGCGGTATTCCACCAGGGGTCCACCAGGAACACATAATCGGCTGCCGTCAGGGTGAGTCCGGAGTTGCCGGCTTTCAGGCTGATGAGGAAGATATTGACATCGTTTCCTTCGGACTGGAATTGCTCCACCAGTTCGCTCCGGCGGGCGGGAGGGGTATCGCCATCGAAGTGGTAGTACCCCAGTCCCGCTTTTTTGCAAGCATCCCCCATCAGGTGCAGCATTCCCTTGAACTGTGAAAATACCAGCACTTTATTCGACCTCAGGTTGTACTGCAGCTCTTCGATAAGCACCTCCAGCTTGACGGAACTGAGCGTTGAAGTGCCCCATTCGTCCTTCAGCAGTTGGGGTGCGGCGCAGATCTGCCGGAGCTTTTGCATGCCCTGGAGGATGGATAGTTTGCTTTTTGCCAGTCCGTCTGTTTTTATGCCCAGGAAGATGCTATCGCGGATCTGGGCGGCCGTTTCCTCATATAAGGTTTTCTGGTCGGGGGCCATAGTACACCAGAGGACCGATTCCGTTTTGGGGGGCAGGTCGGTAGCCACTTGTTGTTTGGTTCGCCTTAAAATAAAGGGGGCGGTAAGCTGTTGCAGGGAGCGGATCTTTTCTTCGTCGTGGTCCCGGTCGATGGGGTGCGCATACTCGCGCCGGAAGAATTCCTGTCCCCCGAAAAGTCCGGGTACCAGGAATTGCAGCTGCGCATACAGGTCAAAAGTATTGTTCATTACGGGCGTTCCGCTGAGTGCGATGCGGGCGCGGGACCTGAGTTGGTAAACAGCCCGGGTCACCTGGGCTGCGGGATTCTTGATGGTATGGCTTTCATCGAGCACGGTTACTTCCCAGTGGATGGCAGAGAGTCGATCGAAATCGGATCTTAAGGTGCCGTAAGAGGTGATGAGGACCTGTGCTTTCGAATCGTTGAAAAGGTTGAGATTGCGGCCGCTGCCATGATACACATACGAACCGAGGGAGGGGGCAAACTTCTCCAACTCCAGTCGCCAGTTGTGCAACAGGGTAGCCGGGCAGGCTATCAGGAACAAGGGTCTCTCCTGCCTGCCTTCCGCAGCGCGTTTGGCCAGGAAACAAATGGTCTGCAATGTTTTTCCAAGTCCCATGTCGTCTGCCAGGCAGGCGCCGGCATCAATTTCGGACAGGAGGCAGATCCATTCAAAGCCTTTTTGCTGGTAAGGCCGCAGGGAGGCCTGTATACCATCCGGCAGCGTGTATACCGGATCGTTCGTATCCTGCCATTGTTTCCACTTCTGCCACCAGGCAGCCGGAATGGAGCGACGGAGGTTTTCGGATGGGTTGTTAACGGGGTCTTCTTCCGGATACGCCTCATCAGCTGCTGCCGCTTTAAGGCCGAGCAGGATCCACTGCGGTACCACCACTTCGTTCCTGCTGATCTTACCGTGCTTGATGATGGCGCTGTAGCGTTGCATCCAACCTTCATCCAGTATTCCGATACTATGGTCTTTTAGCAGGAGGCTTTTGACGCCGGCAAGCAACAGTTTCTGCAATTCGGGGAGTTGTACTTCTTCGGAACCGAATCTAACGTGCATGGTGATGTGCAGTTCGCTGCCAACGGTCTTATTCAACCGCAGTTCTGTGTGAACGGGGTGGGGACTGTAACGAAATTGCCGCAGCAGTTCCATGCCAAGCAGTTCCACGTTTTCTTCCAGCAGTTGATGGTAAACTTTGAGGAACCAGTGTTTCTTTTTTGCCTCGGAGAAAGGAAGGTTGAAGACGCCGTTCAGTTGCCTTGAGAAATTCGGATGCAGGCCTTGCAGCTTGTCGTGAAATGCCTTTTCCATTTCCCGGTTTCGCATTACCAGGTATACCTCACCGTTACGGGTAAATTCTTCGCTGTGCTGCCAGGGTCCCTCCACCCAGAAGCCATCGTAGTTCCAGCGTGGTGTGAGCATGAGGAAGCTGCCGCTGATCTCGCTCAGGTAGATGGCGTTGAGCGGTTCGGTCTCCACCAATGTTTTATGCAGGAGGTTACCCACATCAATGGAATAGTCGGCCTGGAGGCGCTTTAATACGTGTTCTGAAAAGCCGGCGGGATCCTTCGCATAGAGAGCGGGGTCATTAGCCGCCAGCCATTGCAGGGTTTGGTAGTCTTGCAGTGATAAGAGGAAATAATCCTTATCCCTTTGAAGAAAAAAGTATTCGCGCTTCAGGTCGGCGGGGGAAAAACTTTCCGTTCCGATGGTTATGATGGTGGCCAGTGAAAGGGATCCGTCGGAATCACGGTCAACCCTAAACGACAAAGCAGGTGTAACGGATTGGAGTTTACAGGTTCCTGTCAGGGGGTTACCGGTGGCGGGGTTGATGGTCTGGTGATAATATTTCAGTTGATCGCCGAAGGGCAGCAGCTGGGAGACCAGTTGGTGGACATGGCGCAGGAAGTTTCTTTCGATATAACTGCTCAGGGCTGTACCGGCTTTTTGTTTGGCATGCTGGCGGGTAGCTTCGTTTACTGCCTGCCGCAGTGCTTCATCCCCCAAGGCTTCCAGGACGCACCGGAGGTTTTGGGGCAGTTGTGGAAAGGACCGGTTGACCACATCTTTATCCAGCCCTTCCTTAGCGTAATCGGCGCCGCGGACGGTACGGGTAATATGGAAAGCTTCCAGCGGCGACCAGCGGTTGCGGAGGCGGGAAGGCTTCAGGAATAGGGCGGTCCTGGTTTCCGGTTTTTGCATAAGGCGGCAAATATAGGGATGGCACGGAAAGTGAAGGGGTATAGAGCAACCATATTATTAACAAGATTGTTTTAACCATATGAGAAAGATCAAGCGGATACACCGGGCGGTTTCGTCGCCCATTGGTGACCTGGTAACGTACCGGGCGCTGCCCACCGCATCGATAGATTACCTGGATCCTTTTCTTTTTCTGAACCACCATGGGCCGCAGGTGTATGCACCCGGTAACCAGGGGCTGCCTTTTGGTCCGCACCCGCATCGTGGTATGGAAACGGTCACTTTTATCCTGGAGGGTGATATCGCCCATTATGACAACAGCGGCCACCAGAGTGTTATCGGTGCGGGGGGCGTTCAATGGATGACTGCGGGCAGGGGGTTGATCCATGCCGAGGTCTCCTCAGCGGATTTCAGGCGGGATGGCGGCGCCCTGGAGATCCTGCAATTGTGGATCAACCTGCCGGCCAGCCGGAAAATGACCCATCCCTGGTACGAGGGAAAAAGTGCCGCTGAGATACCCGAGCAAACCAGTGATGCGGGCCGGGTGCGGGTGCAGCTGGTAAGCAGTCCGGTCCTGGAGCCCGAAAGCGGTATGCCTTCTACCGGCGGGAAGGTGGAAATCCCCCCGGTGGCAGCCTTTGCCTCCCCGGATGCTGTTACCCTTCAAACCTGGTATCTGAAGCCCGCGGGGAAGCTGCAGCTGGACCTGCCTGAAACGCATACCCTATTCTTTTATGTGGTCCGGGGGCGGGTGCTGGTAAACGGG
>CBFGLD010000146.1:0-7677 GCA_965649495.1 uncultured Flavihumibacter sp.
CCGGAAGAGTCCAGCGGCTTTAGGGGATCCCACCAGGCAAGTCACGCACATGGCACCGGCTGATTGCCCCGCGATGGTTACGTTTTCGGGATCACCTCCAAATGCCGCGATGTTGCGACGTATCCATTGCAGTGCAGCCACCTGGTCCATCAATCCATAGTTGCCCGAAGCATTACTACCCGATTCACCAGTCAATTCGGGATGCGCCAAAAAACCGAACACGCCCACCCGGTAATTGATGCTCACCACTACCAGTCCTTGCCGGGCCAGCGCCTCGCCGTCATAGATGGGAACGCCACTGCCGCCGCTCATGAATCCGCCTCCGTAGATCCATACCAGAACAGGTCTTTTTGTCCTGGATTTTTCGGTGCTGCTCCAGATGTTCAGGTACAAACAATCTTCGCTGATAGGTGCTTCAGGAATCAGGAATTCCTGGCTCCACATGCTAAAGGGAACGGGTTTGCCCTGCATGGGACTTGGCCCATATTCCTCACAGGAAAGGATACCCGACCAATGCTTTTTTTCCTGCGGACGTTTCCATCTTAATGCACCAATGGGAGGCTCTGCATACGGTATGCCTTTATAGGAAACGATCTTACCATCTGTGGTCCGCAAGCCCGATATTTTCCCGGCTTCCGTTTGCACCACGCCAGTTTTATTTCCGGGTGATACGGAAGCGGGGAGGAAATACCCAAAGACAAGGGCCAGCAATAAAATTTTCGGAGCTACCATAATGAGGATTATGATAGAAAAGATAAGTGATATGGAGGAAAAAAATAAACCCCTCCAGGGAGGGGTTTATTTCTGTGATCCCGCTGGGACTCGAACCCAGGGCCCATACATTAAAAGTGTATTGCTCTACCAACTGAGCTACGGAATCAACCTTTAAAGAACTTAACTTTAGTCGTTTAAATGACTGGTATCGTTCGTTTTGGGAGTGCAAAAATAGGGAGAAAATCCTTTCACCCAAATTTTTCCTTACAATTTTTCAAAAAATCCTTTTTTCTTTTTGTGGTAGGTTTGCGGTTTAATTCATTCATTCTCATGTCATCATTCTTTACAAATAAAGTAGTGGCGGTTACCGGGGGCAGCGAAGGGATCGGCAAGGCCCTGGTGGATGCACTGATAGCCCGAGGGGCGCGGGTGGCCACCTGCGGACGTAGTTACGACAAGCTCTATAACCTGCAAATGGAGTATACCAACGTGATGTTGCATACTGTAGTAGCCGATGTCAGCAAGGAAGATGACTGCCGCAAATTCATTGAATCAACCATTGATACTTTTGGGGATATTGATATGCTTATTAACAATGCGGGAATCAGCATGCGCGCCCTCTTTGAGGAAGCCGACCTGGAAGTGTTCCGCAAGGTCATGGACATCAATTTTTTCGGTAGCGTGTATTGCACCAAGTTTGCGCTACCCTCCCTGATCCGTCGCCAGGGAATGGTTGTAGGGGTCTCTTCTATTGCTGGATACCGCGGACTTCCTGGCCGGAGCGCCTATTCGGCTTCCAAATTCGCCCTGCAGGGATGGCTGGAAGCCCTTCGCACGGAAATGATGGACAAAAATGTACATGTCATGTGGGTGTCACCAGGTTTCACGTCCAGCAATATCCGAAATGCTGCGCTCAACGCGGAGGCAAAGTCGCATGGTGAATCGCCGATGGACGAGGGCAGCATGATGACGGCGGGTGAATGTGCCGGGTATATACTGGAGTCCATGGAAAAAAGAAAACGGAGCCTCGTGCTAACGTTTACGGGTAAACGTGCGGTATTCATGAACAGGTTTTTCCCTTCCTGGGCGGATAAACTTACCCATAAGTTTTTTTTCAAGGGTGGCAAGCTGGTGAAGTAGTACATTTACCCAGGAAGCGTTCATGGCTATAGTTACCCTAACATCAGACATTGGTTTGCAGGATTACCTGGCGGGCGCTGTCAAAGGACAGTTGCTGCAGATTGATCCGGCCCTGAATATCGTGGACATCACACACGAGATCGTCCCTTTCAATTATCCGCAGGCAGCTTATATCTGCCGCAATGCCATTTACAATTTCCCTGACCACACCTTTCATATAGTAATGGTCAATCTCTTTGAAAGGAAACCGGAAAAGCTTTTACTGGCTTTCCATCGCAACCAGTACATCCTGTGTGCCGACAACGGCCTGCTTTCCATGATCCTGCAGGAGGCACCCGAAATTGTGATCGGCCTGCCCCTGGACCAGTCGGCCCAACGGGATACCCTGTATTGTACGCGTATCTTTGGTGCTGCTATCCAGGCCATCAATAAGGGAAAAAGGTTGACGGATATCGGGGAACCCGACAGTACCTTCCTGGAAAAAAATCCGCTCCGTCCCCTGCTCAGCGATGCCTGGATCGAAGGACAGATCATCTATATCGATAATTTTGAAAATGTGGTCGTTAATATCACGCGGGAGCAATTTGAAGACCAGCGAAAGGGCCGCAGCTTCTCCATTGTTTTCAAAAGAGACGAAGTGATCGACCGTATCTGTGAAACCTATGCCGATGTTCCCGAAGGCGAAAAACTGGCCCTGTTCAACTCCGCCGGTTATCTTGAAATTGCCATCAATAAAGGAAATGCTGCCGGACTCTTTGGCTTACAGGGTTACCTGGAGCAGGCCCAGAACGCGTACCTGCAAAACCGCCTCTTCTACCAGACTGTCAAGATCTATTTCGTATAATTTAGCTTAGTGCTAAGGCCTTTGCTATGCTCAGAGTATTATATTTGCCTCGCCTTTTATAAACCAATGCTTTATGAACTTTAACAAAGTGAACACCATTGCCGGTTGGGTCATCTGCGCCATCGCCTGCACTGTATACCTGCTGACAATGGAAGCCACCGCCAGCTTATGGGATACGGGTGAATTCATCTCCAGCGTATATAAGTTACAAATCCCCCACCCCCCCGGAGCCCCCCTGTTTGTGTTATTGGGCCGCCTGTTCGTGGTAGTATTCGGGGGCAGCAACCCGGCCGTGGCCGTGAATATCATGAGTGCACTCAGCAGTGGATTCACGATCCTGTTCCTTTTCTGGACCATTACCCATTTTGCGCGCAAACTAGTGGTACCCTCTGGTGGCGCCCCTGACAGCCAGCAGACCTTCGCTATCATCAGCGCCGCCGCTGTAGGCGCCCTGGCCTATACCTTCAGTGATTCTTTCTGGTTCAGCGCCGTGGAGGGTGAGGTGTACGCCCTCTCTTCCCTGTTCACCGCCCTGGTTTTCTGGGCCATTCTCAAGTGGGAACACCATGCCGATGAGCCGGGTGCCGACAGGTGGATCGTCTTCATTTTCTTTATGATGGGTCTCTCCATCGGTGTTCACCTGCTCAACCTGCTGACCATTCCCGCCATCGTAATGGTGTATTATTTCAGACGCTACCAGCCTACCGGTTCCGGAACCTTCTGGGCATTTATCATAGGCTGCCTGATCACCGGTTTTGTACAGGTGGTGGTCATTCAGTGGTCCGTTAAGCTGGCCGGCTGGTTCGACGTACGCTTTGTGAACAGTTTCGGAATGCCTTTCTTTTCCGGTTTCATTTTCTTTTTTCTCTTACTGGGTGTACTGCTGTGGTACGGACTGCGCGTGGCTAAAAAGAACCACTGGAACTTCCTTCGCCTTGGAATCTGGTGCGTGATCTTTATGCTCATGGGGTATTCCAGTTATATCACCACCATGATCCGTTCCAATGCCAACCCGGCTGTAGATATGTATAACGTGGACAATCCCAATTCGCTGGTAGGTTACCTGGGCCGCGACCAATACGGAGATTTCCCCCTGCTGTACGGCCAGGTCTTCACCGCCTCTCCGGTTGATTATGAACAAACCACGATGAAGTATACCCGGGGAACAGACCGCTACGAAGAAGTAGGTTATGATATCAAACCGGTATATGCAAACGAAGACAAGATGATCTTTCCCCGGGTCTGGGATGCGAGCAACGACCAGGGGCATGCGAATTTTTACCGCGACTGGCTGGGCCTTGCCGATGGCGAGCGACCTGGCATGGGCGATAACATCAAGTTCTTCTTTGGCTACCAGCTGAATTGGATGTATTGGCGCTACTTCATGTGGAACTTTGCCGGCAAGCAGAACGATATCCAGGGCTTTGGCCCGGGTAACGCCCGCGATGGTAACTGGATCAGTGGTATCTCCTTCCTGGACAACCTGAGGCTGGGCAACCAGGATGCAATGCCGGACAGTATTAAGAACAATAAGGCAAATAATAAACTCTTCCTGCTTCCCTTTATCCTGGGGGTGTTGGGAGCCATTTACCAATATTTCGCCAACAGGCGCGATTTCATTGTTACCGGCCTGCTCTTCTTCTTTACCGGTATAGCCATTGTGCTTTACCTTAACCAGGCGGGTAACCAGCCCCGTGAGCGTGATTATGCGTATGTGGGATCCTTTTATGCCTTCGCTATCTGGATCGGCCTGGGCGTATTGCAGGTAAGGGAATGGTTCCTCAAAAAGATGAACATATCCGTCGCCAATGTAGCATCGGCATCCCTATGTATGCTGGCAGTGCCGGTGATCATGGGTACCCAGGAATGGGATGACCATGACAGGAGCCAGAAGACGCTGGCGCGCGACCTGGCAAAGGATTACCTGGAAAGCTGTCCGCCCAATGCTATCCTGATCACCTTTGGTGACAACGATACTTACCCGCTCTGGTATGCCCAGGAAGTGGAAGGCATCAGACCTGATATCCGGGTCATCAACAACAGCCTGCTGGGTATCGATTGGTACATCAACCAGCTCCGTTATAAAGTCAATGAAAGTGATCCTATCGATGTGATCTGGTCCGCGGAGCAGATACAGGGACGCAAGCGCGATTACATTGTATACAATCCCAGGCCCGACGTAAACCAGGAGAAGTTCTACGACCTTTATGATGTCATGAAAAACGTGGTGGGCAGCGAAGACCCTGCCTTTAAAGTAGCCTTGCAGGGAGGGGAAAGCATCAACTACCTGCCCGCCCGTAAGTTTATCCTTCCCGTGGATGAAAACCTGGTTCGTAACAATGGCACAGTGAACAAGGATGATAGTGTATTGTCGCAGGTTCCCGTGGTCATACCGGAAAACAAGAATACCCTGCTCAAGAATGACCTGGCCATTTTAAACATCATCGCAGCCAATAAGTGGAAACGCCCCATTTGTTTTACCGCTCCCTATACTGCATCGGAACTAGGGTTTGAGAATTATGTGCGTAAGGATGGACTCACCTACCGGCTGGTGCCCATATCCAATAATACCGGTATCAACACAGACTGGATGGTAGATAAACTGATCAATAAGTTTGGATTTGGAAGTGCGGACAAACCGGGTGTTTATTTTGATGAGCAGAACCGCCTGCACCTCAACACCATCCGTGCCGCCTATGCAGATGCAGCGGGTGCCCTGGCAACGGAAAACAGGAAGGACGAGGCGAAAAAACTGCTGGACATAGCGGATAAAGGCATCCTGGAATCCAATAATCCGTATGCCATGGTGAGCAAGAACAACCAGCACAACTATTCTACCTTCAAATTCCTGGAAGCCAGTTATAAAGCAGGGTATACGCAGATGGCGGATAAAGTTTCCAAAGCCCTGCGTAAGGACTTTGACCAGCAGATGAGATATTATTCCCAGTTGCCTGAAAGGAAACAGGAAGCCATGCGAAATGAAATAGCGGGTACACAGCAGCTCCTGCAGATGCTGGATATGCTGGAAGCAAACTATAAGGGTGGCAGCAGTGTGCAGCCATCGCTGGAAAGCGGTAACCTGATCGGCCCTGCCGACTCGGTACTGCCCACCGATACTACCCGCTGATGCAGAATGGGTGCCCCTGCCCCCGCTATTCTTAAATTAAGATACTGATGGTATAAATGCCCCGTTTCAAAACGGGGCATTTACTTTTTAAGGGTTACATTTAGGTTGCATTCATTGGTTAAACCATGCAGGCTGTGAGGTGTTATTAGTAATCAGAGGCTTCGGCGCAGAAAAAAAACCATGAAAGGATTTCAATTTACCGGCTTTCGTCCTGAAGAAGGAAAATCAACGTTTGAGCAGTTGCTCGAATTGTTCCTGCAATTACTCACATACACCTCCGGTGATGTGGCAGAAGCCTTGCAATGGCTGAACCAGCTGGACCGTGAGTACGAGTTAACCCGCGAGGATTATGGGATGGGCGACTTTATTGAAGACCTTAAATCCAAAGGTTATATCGATGAAGACCCAGCCAATGGTTCCATCCGGATCACTCCCAAGACCGAGCAGGGCATCCGCAAAAGGTCACTCGAAGAAGTATTTGGGAAACTGAAGAAATCGCGGCAGGGCAATCACCAGACCTTTAAGCCCGGGCAGGGCGATGAACAGAGCCCGGATACCAGGCCGTTCCGTTTTGGCGACCAGTTAGAGCAGATCGACTTTACCGAGAGTATCAGGAATGCGCAGATCAACCACGGTATTGACAGTTTCAACATTCTGGAAGAGGATCTCAGTATCCGGGAAACCGATTACAAAGCGCAAACCTCTACGGTACTAATGATTGACATCTCCCATTCCATGATCTTGTACGGCGAAGACCGGATCACTCCCGCCAAAAAAGTAGCCATGGCACTCAGTGAGCTCATTACTACCAAGTATCCCAAGGATACGCTCGATATTGTGGTGTTCGGCAACGATGCCTGGCCGGTAGAGATAAAAGACCTGCCCTATTTACAGGTGGGACCCTACCATACCAATACAGTGGCGGGACTGGAACTGGCCATGGATATCCTGCGGCGAAGGCGCAATCCGAATAAGCAGATATTCATGATCACGGATGGTAAACCCACCTGTCTCAAGATCGGTAAACGATATTATAAAAACAGCTTTGGACTTGACCGGAAGATTACCACGCGTTGCCTCAACCTGGCGGCGCAATGTAAAAAGCTGAAGATCCCGATCACCACTTTTATGATCGCCTCCGATCCATACCTGCAGCGTTTTGTGAACGAGTTCACGGAAACCAACCAGGGCAAGGCATTTTTTGCTTCGCTGGATCACCTTGGGGCCTTCATTTTCCGCGACTTTGAAAGCGGCAAACGAAAAACCCTTTATTGACAAACAACTTTAAGACGTTAAATGAATTCTATCACCACACTCGGAGAACTGAAAAAAAGCGGATACCAGCCCAGGTCAGTCAAGGATGAGATACGGGAGAACCTGGTCCGGAACCTGGGAAAGGGAATAAAAAGTTTTGAAGGTATTGTAGGATACGAGGACTCCGTGATACCGGATACCGAGCGGGCACTTCTGAGCCGGCATAATATCCTGTTCCTGGGTTTACGCGGGCAGGCCAAAACGCGGATGGCCCGGCAGATGACCAATTTGCTGGATGAATACATCCCGGTGGTTGCCGGCAGCGAGATAAACGACGACCCGATGGCGCCGGTATCAAAATATGCGAAGGACCAGATCGCGCAGCATGGTGATGAAACCCCTATACATTGGGTGCACCGTTCCGAACGTTACGGTGAAAAGCTGGCCACCCCGGATGTGAGTGTGGCCGACCTCATCGGTGATATCGATCCCATTAAAGCGGCCAACCTGCGACTCAGCTTTGCGGACGAAATGGTGATCCATTACGGCATCATTCCACGTAGCAACCCCGGAATATTCGTCATCAACGAACTGCCCG
>CBFGLD010000147.1:0-7668 GCA_965649495.1 uncultured Flavihumibacter sp.
GTCGGTGCTGGATCCCATCGTTTCCATCCGCCACCGCATCCTGGTGAAGCCGCAGCAGACCGTGGAAGCAGACCTGGTGATCGGGATATCGGAAACCCGCCAGAACTGTATGGAGTTATTGGCCAAATACCGCGATCGCCACCTGAAGAACCGGGCCTTTGAGCTGGCCTGGACCCACAGCCAGGTGTTGCTGCGACAGATCAATGCCACCGAAGCGGATGCCCACCTGTACAATAAAATAGCGGGCTCGGTACTCTTTCTCAACCCGGCCCTGCGGGGAGACTCCACCATGATCAAGAATAACCGCAGGGGCCAGCCGGCCCTCTGGAGTTATTCCATCTCCGGCGACCTGCCCATTGTGTTGCTGCATATCCATTCCATGGAAAATATTGCGCTGGTGCAGCAGCTGGTGCAGGCTCATAACTTCTGGCGCTTACGGGGGCTGGCGGTAGACCTGGTGATCTGGAACGAAGACCATGGCAGTTACCGGCAGACCCTGCACGACCAGATACTGGGATTGATCACGGCCTACGGCGGATCACATGTTTCGGATAAACCCGGCGGCATCTTCATGCGGGCGTCGGAGCAGGTGCCCACCGAAGACAAGATCCTCTTCCAGGCCGTGGCCCGCATCGTACTGAACGATACCCGGGGGCCGCTGGCAGACCAGGTCAGCAAACGCAGCCTGGGGAAGACACTACCCCTGCTGCTGACACCCGAAAAAGTACACCGTCCCACCCGCGAAGAGCCCTTCCGCCTACCGGAAGGGGTACAGTTTGGTAATGGAACGGGAGGCTTCTCTGCCGATGGGAAAGAGTACCTGGTGGTGCGTTCCGCGGGGCAAAGCACCCCGGCGCCCTGGGTCAATATCATCGCCAATGCCCAATTCGGAACCGTGGTATCCGAAAGCGGGTCGGCCTATACCTGGGCAGAGAATGCGCACGAGTACCGCCTGACCCCCTGGAAAAACGACCCGGTCAGCGATGCGTCGGGGGAAGCCCTGTATGTGAGGGATGAAGAAACCGGCCATTTCTGGTGCCCGGCACCGTGGCCGGCAGCAGGCAATGCCACCTACCTGACCCGCCATGGATTCGGCTACAGCATTTTTGAATGCCGGAACGATGGCATCCATACCGAGCTGACCACTTATGTGGACCTGGAAGAGCCGGTAAAATTCCTGGTGCTGAAGGTCAGGAACCAATCGGGCAGCTTCCGCAAGCTGTCGGTGACCGGTTTCATGGAGCTGGTGTTAGGCGACCTGAGGAATAAATCCATCCCCCATATCATTACGGATATGGACAGTGAATCGGGTGCCATCCTGGCCCGCAACCGCTACAACCCGGTATTTGGCGAGCGGGTCAGTTTTTTTGATACCGACGACCAGGGCAGGACCTACACCGCCGACCGCTCCGAGTTCATCGGGAGGAACGGCAGCCTGGCCAGTCCGGCTGCCCTGCGGCGGGTAAAGCTGTCGGGCCGCACCGGCACCTCCATGGATCCCTGCGCCGCCCTGCAAGTGCCTTTCAGCCTCTACGAGGGACAGGAGCGGGAGATCATTTTCCGGCTGGGATCCGGCAGCAACGAAGCCGATACCCTGCGGATCCTGGCGAAGTTCAAGGGTGCTGCGGCGGCAGCGGCGGCACTGGAAAAGGTAAGGAGTTACTGGAACCGGAGCCTGGGTGCCATAAGGGTACAATCGCCCGACCCGGCGCTGGACCTGCTGGCCAACGGGTGGCTGCCCTACCAGACCCTGGCCTGCCGGATCTGGGCCCGCAGCGGCTTCTACCAGAGCGGGGGTGCTTTTGGATTCCGCGACCAGTTGCAGGATGTGCTGGCGCTGCTGCCCACACAACCCGCCATCACCCGGCAGCAGATCCTGCTGGCCGCCTCCCGGCAGTTCGTGGAAGGAGATGTGCAGCACTGGTGGCACCCACCCGAAGGCAGGGGCGTGCGCACCCGCTGCTCCGATGACTACCTCTGGCTGCCCTATGTAACCGCCCGGTATGTACATGCCACCCGGGACAGCAGCATCCTGCAGGAAAAAGTATCCTTCCTGGAAGGGCGGCCGCTGAATCCCGATGAAGAATCCTATTACGACCTGCCCATTTTATCCGGAATGACGGATACCCTCTATAATCATTGTATCCGCGCCATCCGGTTTGGATTGAAATTCGGAGAAAACGGCCTGCCGCTGATGGGGTCGGGCGACTGGAACGATGGGATGGACCAGGTGGGCATCCATGGAAAGGGAGAAAGTGTCTGGCTCGGGTTCTTCCTCTATTCAGTGCTCACGCGCTTCCGCGAACTGGCCCTCCGGATGAATGATACCATTTTTGCCTCCGAATGCCTGGTGCAGGCCACCGCCCTCAAGGCAGCGCTGAACCAAAATGCCTGGGATGGACAGTGGTACCGCCGCGCCTATTTTGACGACGGCACGCCCCTGGGATCTTCCCAAAATGAAGAATGCCGCATCGATTCCATTTCACAAAGCTGGGCCGTATTGTCGGGCGCCGGAGACCCGGAAAAGGTGCAGACCGCCATGGAATCCGTCAACCAATACCTGGTCAAAAGGGATACCGGCATCATCCAACTGCTGGACCCGCCCTTTGATACATCGGCCCTCAACCCCGGTTATATCAAAGGATATGTACCCGGCGTGCGGGAAAACGGAGGGCAATATACCCATGCCGCCATCTGGACCATGATGGCCTTCGCCAAACTGGGGATGAATGCGCGCGTCTGGGAATTGTTCACGATGGTCAATCCCCTCAACCACGGCAATACGCCGGAAGCGATCCGGACCTATAAGGTGGAACCCTATGTGATTGCCGCGGATGTCTATGGCAGGGAGCCGCACGAAGGCAGGGGAGGCTGGACCTGGTATACCGGCTCGGCAGGATGGATGTACCAGTTCCTGCTGGAATACCTGCTGGGACTGGAACTGGCAGGCAACAGGCTGTATGTCCATCCCTGTATTCCGCCGGACTGGCCCTCCCTGAAGGTGCGTTATCCGTATGGCAGCAGCGTGTATAACCTGTATTACAGCCAGACAGACGTATTACCGGGCGGGCAGGTAATACAACTGGACGACAAAAAACTGGACGGAGATTATGTGCCGCTTACCGATGACGGGCAGGAGCACCGTGTGGTAGTGATGCTGGAACGGAAAGCGTAACTATATTCTTCTTAAATATATTCTTCCAGGATATAAGGAAGCTTTTCGATCCAACCGGGTACAAAGTTCCAGTCGGCGCCGCCACCATAGCGGAAGGCCTTCCAGGTTTCTTCGTCCAGCTTCATGATGGTGAGCAGGAAGCGTTTATTGGCGGCATAGATATCAAAAGCGGGAACGCCGCACAATTCAAACAAGTGGAAGCCAAACACGAATTCATTTTCGCCGAATTCGGCTGCCAGCCATTCCAGCGTGAGGTAGGAGTCGGCAGGCGCTACCAGGGTATCCAGGTATGCGCCCACATCGGCGGAGAGGGAGGTGGTCCCCAGGTCCTGTTCAATCCAGTTACCCGACTCCACGTCGCGGAAGAAGATATTTTCATACCCATTATCGAAGGCCAGAAAGAACATTTCGTGTTTGGGGTGTTCCACGTAGGTGATGGAGGCCTCCAGTTCAGGATGGTATACTAGTTCTTGCATGCTGCCTGGCTTTAATTATGCGGGCAGCAAAAATTCTATGCCCCATCCGGTGGAAGGTTGCACCCGCGGCAAAAATTCCATAGTTGGGTCACCTGGTTTTTTTCCGGGCGGCCAGCTCCAGGGCCAGTTCGGGCTCGTTGGTGGTGATAAAGGCAAAGCCGCTGTTGAGCAGCCATTCGATGTCCGGGGCACTGTTGACCGTCCAGGCATTCAGATCGATGCCCAGGTTCCGGGCGCTGGTGATCCATTCCGGTTTATTGCGGAAAACGCTGAAATGGTAATCCGCCCCGCGGATCCCCAGGGCTTTTAACTGTTCCGGCGCCACATCCCCGTTGAGGTATTGGGTGTTGGCGGCGGGGTCCAGCTGCAGCACGGTCTTCAGTTGATCAATATCAAAGCTGATGTACACCACCAGGGGTTGCAGCCCGAGTTGCTTTACCAGGTCCACCACATTAGCCGCAATGACCTTACCCCTTTCCTTGCTGACCGTAGAAGGTTTGATCTCACATACCAGCCGGGTCGTATGCTGGTCTTTGCCCGCCAGGAGGTATTGCCGCAGGGTGGGCAGCGGTTCACCGTTGGACAGGGGCAGTTTCGCCAGTTCCTGGTAGGAGACCTTCTCCACATCCAGTCCGTGGTAATGAGGGTCGTGGTTGATGACCAGGGAATCGTCTGCTGTCATGCGGATATCGAATTCCGACCCGGTACATTTCAGGCGGATGGCTTCCTGCAGGGCGGCGATGGAGTTCTCGGGGTACCCCTTCATCTTAAAAGCACCGCGGTGCGCCACGATGGGGTTATCAGCAAAATCCTGCATAGTATTCCTGATTTTAGCGGAACCGGAACAGCCCGCCAGCAGGATGACCATCCCCAGTAGTAAATACTTCATTCCCAAATATAGGCAGCCCGCCGCAAACCCGTGTGAAGACAAGATTAAGGTTCCAGGTTGTTCATCCGGAATATTTCCTTTGTCAGCAATTTGCAGTTCGCGGCCAGCTCATCCAGGCTGCAGGTGATCATATCCAGGTTCACGGGCAGCCCGTCAACCGTATCCCAGAATTCCAGGAAGAGGACCTTGTCCGGCCGGGCCTCGGTCCCCTTCAACTGGCGGAAAATGGAATACGCTTCTTCCCGGTTATTGCCCATTTCAAAGCGCGCGAAACTTTCAGGACCATTTCCCGTTTTGATATTCAGCAGTATAAAATACCGGCTCTCCATTAGCCCCTGCTTATTTCACTTCAATGTTACGGGATATGGTTTTTGCCCGTTCATTTTTGGGTAGTACCAACCGCAGGATGCCATCTTTATAAGAGGCACTGATATTGTTGGTGTCTACCATATCATTCAGGGTGAAGCTGCGGGTGAAGGAACGCAGAACAAATTCCTTCCTTTCCCAGGATTTGTTTTCGGCTTCCTCCTTGTTTTCCTCTTTCTGTTCAAAAGAAATGGAGAGGGTGTTGTTGTTAATGTCGATGCGGAAGTCCTCTTTCCTGCAACCCGGAGCGATCACGTCCAGCTCAAACTGCTGGCCGGTTTCCCGCATGTTCACCGGAACAGGACCCGCACCGAAGGCAGGAGATCCCTCCCAGGGATTGTCGTCAAAAAAACGTTTCAGACTGTTTTGGAAGATGTTATCAACTACATTTCCAAAAGTAACGGAAGGATTCCCATTGGTTCTTTTTGCAAGTGTTGTTGTCATAATAACCTCCTTGTTTTTAAAAATGGGCCAACAAAGAAAATGCCAGTTGCTCCTTCTGAAAAATTGACCAGAAATTTTTGCAGATATGTTGTCATTTTTTCATGCCACAAATGGTTAATATGAAGTAAATTGGATAACACTAATTTAAATATTTGAATTATGCCAAAGTATGTCATAGAGCGCGAATTGCCGGGTGCCGGTCAGCTCAGTGCGGACCAGTTAAAAGGCGTATCGCAGACCTCCTGCAATGTTCTTCGTAACATGGGTCCGCAGATCCAGTGGGTGCACAGTTATGTGACGGGTGATAAGATCTATTGCGTGTACATAGCCCCCAACAAGGATATGATACTGGAGCACGCGAAACAGGGAGGTTTTCCCGCCAACTCGGTGAATGAAGTGGTAACCATGATTGATCCTACCACTTCCGAATAGAATTTTTCCGCATCTCGTAACCGTTTTTCCCTTTTTTGAAAGCCTGCCGGCAGGTGCCGGACTAGTTTTGCGATCCTAAATAAACGTGCATATATGTTGAAGATCCGCAATATAGTCCTGGCAATTTTGTTGTTCAGTGGTATCCTTCCGGCCGCGGCCCAGGAAGCATTGAAAGGAGCCCTGAGGGGTATCGTGAAAGACCCGGAAGGCCAGCCCGTAGCCGGCATCACCGTGCGCCTGGAGAAAGCCAACCGGGCCTTACTGACGGACGCGGCGGGTAAGTTCGAGTGGAAACAGCTAGCTGCCGGGGAAGAGGTGGTGATCGTGGAGGGACTGAATACGGCTCCCTTACGGCAACCAGTAACCGTAAACCCAGGTGAAACGCTGACCCTTGACCTGCAGACCACGGTCCGCAGCACCGACCTGAAAGAAGTCATTGTTTCTGCGGGCAGGACCAAAGAATCCATTGACGAGGTACCATCCGCAGTTTCCATTATAGGTAACCGTGAGTTACAAAAAAGCATACAGGTATCCACCAACCTGGGCATGATATTGGGCAACAAGGTCACCGGCCTGGCCCCCGACAATGAGCTGAGCAGTAATTTCGGGCAGACCCTGCGCGGGCGTATCATGCTGATCATGGTGGATGGAGTGCCGCAGTCGACCCCCCTGCGCAATGGGGGCATGGACCTGCGTGCGCTGGACCCTTCAGTGATCGAGCGGGTGGAAGTGGTGAAAGGTGCCACAGCCATTTACGGGAATGGTGCGGCGGGTGGATTGATCAACTACATCACCCGCAAGCCGGCCACCGGAAAGGCATTCAACAGCCAGACCTCCTTAGGGCTCACCGGTTCCCTGGTGAAGCTTCCCAACAGCCTGGGCGGGCGGGTCAGCCAGCTCTTCTACGGCAACAAAGGCAAATTCGATTATACCATCAGCGGGGTGTATGAGCAGAGCGGTGAACACAAAGATGCAGAAGGTGATGTCTTACCCCCTGTTTATGGGTTGGGTGAAACGGATACCTATAACGCGTTTTTGAAACTGGGGTACCAGATCCAACCGAACCATCGCGTACAGTTCACTTATAACTTTTTCAAAAGCCTGCAGACCACCAACTACCTGACGGTGAATGGAAACTATGCGGAAGGCATCAAAACCAGCGCGAAGCTGGGAGAAGGCAGCGGGGTACCACAGGGGGTACGGGGTAATCACAACGCGGGATTGCAATTCAGCGGCCTGACCAATATTGCCAATACCGCTTATGACATCGACCTCTATTACCAGAGCGTGGACAATGTGTTCTTCTATTCAGAGACCTTTGTGGATGGCGGCGTATCGCGGATCCTGTCCAAGAAAAAAGGGCTGCGGTTTGCCTTTACCACTCCCATCCAGTCGGGTAAGCTGGACGCTAAGATCACCTACGGCCTGGATCTGCAGAATGACATCACTTCACAACCCCTGGTAGATGGCAGGATCTGGGTGCCGGAAATGGACATGATGAACCTGGCGCCCTTTGCACAGGCCAAGCTGAACCTGTTCAAGTCGCTGGTCCTGAAAGGAGGAGTGCGCCTGGAAAGGGTACGGATCGGTGTGGACGATTACGCCACCTTACCCGTCAAGAACCGCGAAACCGGCGAGGTGACCCCCAGCAAGGATGTGGAAGGAGGTGAACTGAAATACAATGCCTATACTTTTAATGCCGGCCTTCGCTACAACCTGTCGCCCTATTTCTCTCCCTTCCTGAGCTTTTCACAAGGCTTCAGCGTAGCGGATATCGGGCTGGCATTGCGGGCTGCGCGGGCGGATAAAATATCACAGATCAATACCGAAGCGGTGATCATCAATAATTACGAAGCGGGCTTTGTGAGCAAGTGGAAAAATATCCG
>CBFGLD010000148.1:0-7639 GCA_965649495.1 uncultured Flavihumibacter sp.
GTTAAGACTCCCGCTCAGCTGATGGACCTCTACTTTAAAAGCGTGGGCCGCGGTGCCTGCCTCGACCTGGGCCTCTCTCCCGATACCCGCGGACAGCTGCACCCAAACGATGTGGAATCCCTGGCCGCCTTCGGAAAGCTGCTGAACGAGACCTTCCGCACCAACCTGGTTCAGGGCGCCTCCCTTACGGCCAGCAATACCCGCGGCAGTAACAAGGCTTTTTCCCCGGCAAAACTGGTGGATGCCGACCGCTATTCTTATTGGGCCACCGACGATAACGTCACCGCTGCCGAGGTGGAACTGGAATGGAAGCAACCCATCGAATTCAATATCATCCGTCTTCGTGAAAATATTAAACTGGGACAGCGCATTGAAAAAGTTGCGGTTGACATCATGGCTAACGGCCTTTGGAAACAGGTGGGACAAGCTACCAGTATTGGTGCCAACCGCCTGATTCGGTTAGCTAATACCGTGAAGACCGACCGCCTCCGCATCCGGGTGCTGGAATCACCGGTATGCATCGCACTCAGTGATATCGGGGTTTTCCGCATCCGGGAAGACATACCAGAACCTTCTTATGCTAAGGGTGCTGAAAAGACCGGCATCGACCGCAGCCATTGGAAGCTTTTCACCCTGCCTAACCAGCAACCCGGGCAGGTGAATATCGACATGGGAGCAGTGCACAGCGTCCGGGCCTTCCTGTACCAGCCCCCTAAAGGTCCCGCTACGGCTTTGGCCACCAGCTATGAATTCCAGGTAAGCGTGGACGGGAAAAACTGGAAGACCGTGGCGGAAGGTGAGTTCAGCAATATTGTTGCCAACCCCATCGAGCAAAGGATCAACCTTCCCAAGCCCGAAGCCTGCCGCTATTTCCGCTTCATTGGTAAGGGCTCCGGGACGATAGTGGCCGGTATCCCGGAACTGGGAGCTATTGAAGAATAAGCCTAATCAACCGCTCCGGCGGAAAACAACTGGATAAAAATGATACCAAAGACCCTGCTGCTGGCAGCCTTCATCGCTTACTGCAACCCCACAGGTGCCCAGTCGCCTGCCGGTCCCGCTGCCGGCCCAGCAACCGGCCCCGCTGCTGCCCCCGCCGCCGCAGCAAAGCGTCCGAATATCGTACTCATTATTTCGGATGATCACGCTTACCAGGCTATCAGCGCTTACGGCAGCAAACTGGCGCAAACACCGGGTATCGATCGTATTGCCCGCCAGGGCGCGGTCTTTAATAAGGCTTATGTCACCAACAGCATCTGCGGCCCCAGCAGGGCGGTCATACTAACGGGAAAGTATAGCCATAAAAATGGGTTTAAGGATAATGAGAATAGTATGTTCGATGCCAACCAGGATTCATTCATCAAACAACTCCGGGCTACCGGTTACCAGACCGCCTGGGTGGGTAAATACCACCTGCATTCCGACCCCCAGGGGTTCGACTTTTGGAAAATTCTTCCCGGCCAGGGCGAATACTACAACCCGGATTTCCTGGTGATGGGCGGTGGCAGGCAGCAGGTGGAGGGTTATGTTACCAATATCATCACCGATATAGCCGAAGATTTTCTCAACAACAGAGACGCGTCCAAACCTTTTTGCCTGGTCATCGGGCATAAAGCTACCCATCGCACCTGGATACCCGATACTGCCGACCTGGGCCGCTTTGACCAGGTGACCTTCCCGCTTCCCGAAAATTTTTACGACCAGTACCGCGGGCGCAGCGCCGCCAGCGTGCAGGATATGACTGTCTCCAATACCATGCTGATGGACTATGACCTGAAAATGCATTCCTTCGGTAACCGGGGTCAGGGATATTACAAGCGCTTCAACGACGCCCAACGGAAACGGATGGACGACTATTACCGTCCCATTGAAGCCGACCTCAAAGCCAGGAACCTCAGCGGCAATGAACTGACGGAATGGAAATTCCAGCGGTACATGCGTGATTACCTCAGCACCGCTGCATCGCTCGACCGCAACATCGGTCGCGTACTCGATTACCTGGATCAAAACGCCCTATCCGATAATACCATCGTGATCTATATGAGCGACCAGGGTTTTTATATGGGAGAACACGGTTGGTTCGACAAGCGGTTCATGTACGAAGAATCCTTCCGTACGCCCATGCTCATGCGCTATCCGGGCGTCATTGCCCCCGGATCCCAGGTTAATACCTATGTCATGAATACGGATATCGGTCCCACACTCCTGCAGGCTGCCGGTGTTAAAGTGCCCGCCGCCATGCAGGGTCGTTCCTTCCTGCCGCAACTGAAGGACTCCACTCTCAAGGGGCCGCAGTCTATGTATTACCATTATTACGAAAACGGGGAACACTCCGTTTCACCCCATTTCGGGGTGCGCTCCGGCCGCTATAAACTGATCCGTTATTACAAGCGGGTAAACGATTGGGAACTCTTTGACCTGGAAGCAGATCCCTCCGAAATGACCGACCTCTACGGCAAAAAGGGCTATGAAAAGATCACGGCACAAATGAAGCGGGAGCTGCTGAAACAGATCGAAAAATACGATGATAGGGAAGCAGCAGAAATGTTACGCGAAAATAAACCAGGATCGAAACTGAAAAAATCGGTTGATCATCCCTGATACCAATTTAATAAACAGCCATCCATGCAACCCATCCCCGGTTACCACCTGAAACAATGGCGGTCTTTACGCCATCTGACCTTCCTGGTGCTGCTGTTGTCTTGCCCCGTATTCCTGGCAGCCCAGCAGAAACCCAATGTTGTCATCATCTATACCGATGATCTCGGATTCGGAGACCTGGCTTGTTACGGTGCCACCCGGCTTCAGACCCCCCACATTGACCGCCTGGCCGAAAAGGGATTGAAGTTCACTAACGGGCATGCCAGCTCCGCTACCTGCACTCCATCCCGCTATGCGCTCATGACAGGCAGGTACCCCTGGAGGAAACAAGGCACCGCCATACTCCCTGGCGATGCAGCTCTCATTGTTCCTGCCGATTCGGCTACCTTGCCAAAGGTTTTTCAACAGGCGGGTTACCAAACCGGTATTGTCGGAAAATGGCACCTGGGACTGGGAAACACCATTGAAAAAAACTGGAACCGTCTTATTGCTCCAGGTCCAAACGAAACAGGCTTTCACTATTCATTCATTTTTCCAGCCACCGCTGACCGGGTTCCAACGGTATTCCTGGAAAACGGGCTGGTGACCGGACTCGACAGTACCGATCCCATAGAAGTAAGTTATCACCAGAAAATTGGGGATGAGCCTACCGGTAAGGATCACCCGGAACTGCTGAAGATGAAATCTTCCCCTTCTCATGGACACGATCAAACGATTATCAACGGTATTGGCCGAATCGGGTATATGAAGGGTGGTATCCAGGCAAGGTGGACCGACGAAGAAATGCCCCTGACCTTCCTGCTCAAGGCTAAAGAATTCATCCGCAACAACCACAGCCAACCGTTTTTTCTATTCTATTCCCTGACTGAACCACACGTTCCGAGAATGCCCTCTACCATGTTTAAAGGAAAAAGCGGATTGGGTTACCGGGGGGATGCTATCCTGCAGCTCGACTGGACAGTGGGAGAGATAATGGCCCATCTGGAGCAACTGGGTCTGGAAAATAAGACCATCATATTATTCAGCAGTGATAACGGACCAGTGCTGGATGATGGCTACCAGGACGGCGCCGTTACCATGCGCAAGGACCACCAGCCAGCAGGTTCCCTGCGTGGCGGAAAATACAGCTCTTTTGAGGGAGGAACCCGCGTTCCCTGGATTCTCTGCTGGCCCGGGCAGGTTCGCCAGGGTTCTACCGATGTACTCATGTCACAGGTCGACTGGCTGCGAAGTTTCGCCAGCCTGTTGAAACAACCCATCCCGGCCGGACAAGCATCCGACAGCCAGGACCAACTGCAGGCACTGCTCGGGAAGTCTGATCTGGGAAGGGAAAGCTTGGTGCTGCAAGGGCGTACGCTCAGCATCATAAAAAATAACTGGAAATACATCGAACCATCCGATGGGCCGGCATTGCTGACCCTGACCGGCATCGAAAGTGGTAATGCTCCCGTACCACAATTGTACAACCTGGCACAGGACATCGGTGAAAAAAACAACCTTGCTGCACAATACCCTGAAAAGGTTCGTGAACTCAAAACATTACTGGAAAAAATTAAGAAGAATTGATGACCTGCTTCCAACTTAGAAACACCACTGAGCTTATACCAATCAAATCCCGCAGCAATAAAGGTTCCTTTCTGATTACCACCGGTTGGCTCGGCTCCTTACTGCTGGCCTTAACCGGTGACCTTGCCGCCCAGCCTGCTGCGCCGCGCCCTAATATCGTTTTCATCCTGGCCGATGACCTCGGCTACGGTGACCTGGGAGTGTATGGACAAGAACTCATCCGTACACCGAATATTGACAAACTGGCCCGCAGGGGCATGCGCTTCACCAACTTCTACGCCGGCAGTACTGTCTGCGCCCCCTCGCGGGCTGCTCTCATGACGGGCCAGCATACCGGTCATGTATATGTGCGCGGCAACGGAGAGATCCCGCTGCGGCAATCGGATACCACCCTCGCGGAGCGACTGCGTTCCGCAGGATATACCAATGGCATGGTGGGTAAATGGGGCCTCGGGCTGCAGCATACCACCGGTGTTCCGGAAGCAAAGGGATGGGATTTTTTCAGCGGCCACCTGCACCATGTGGAAGGCCATTACCAGCAACCCGATTCGGCCTGGCAACTGGTTAACGGTAGCTCCACCCGGGTGGCAGTTCCGGCGGGAGTATACGCTAATGAATGGTTTCGCAACGAAGCTATCCGCTTCCTGCAACAGCAGAGACCTTCCAACCCTTTCTTCCTCTACGTTTCCTTTACCCTGCCCCATGCGGAACTGGTGACCCATCCCAAATTCCTGGAGCGGTATACCCGTAAGGGGCGCAGCCGCTTTCAACCCGAAACAGAACAACCTGCTGGCCGCCACTACGGCCCGCAACCCATGCCCAAAGCGGCTTACGCGGCAATGGTTTCTGAAGTTGACCATTATGTGGGCAGCATCCTCCGCGCACTGCGGAAACTGAACCTGGACGATAATACCCTGGTGGTGTTTGCCAGCGATAACGGTACCCACGTAGAGGGAGGTCGCACCTTGCAGGATGCGATGCAGGTGTTTCGCAGCAGCGGGCCCCTGCGCGGTGTGAAGCGGGATCTTTACGAAGGCGGTATTCGCATACCCTTCATCGTGAACTGGAAAGGAAGGGTGCAGCCAGGGGCCACCAACCCGCATGCAGGTGCTTTCTGGGACATGCCCGCCACCTTCGCGGAGCTGGCAGGTATATCCTCACCCGGCAACACGCAGTTGGGTGATGGCCTCTCCTTCCTTCCTTCCCTGCTGGGGCAACAGCAACCCTCACACGAATTCCTGTACTGGGAATTTAATGAAGGTGGCTTCAAGCAGGCTGTCAGAAAGGCAAACTGGAAAGCCATCCGCTATTTCAGAGAGGGTAGACCCTACCGTACCGAACTGTATGACCTGGAAAAGGATCCCTCCGAAAAGCAGGACCTCGCCCGCGACCAACCTTCCCGGGTAACCGAAATGGAAGCACTGATGGACCGCGCACACCGCCCCTCGGAACATCCGCTCTTCCGGCCCGCAACAGCAAAATAGGCTCATACAAAAGGGCCGGCGAATCCTTCCGCCGGCCCTTAGTTTTATTCCTTTTTTTCTGTAGCCTTCCCAGTGCTCTTCACCGCGTTACGCCCACTCTTAATAGGAGTTCTTTGATTTGAGTTTTTCGATCTGGCGCTCCAGGGCTTCCACCGCTTCGGCGGTTGCTTTCTCAAAGGATTCAGCCTGTGAACTGGCCAGCAGGTCATTACCCGGTATCACCAGGCGGATATCGGCGATCTTATTCTGTTGCGTGGAGGACTTGTCCAGCCGTAACGTGATCTCGGTACTGATAATGGAATCCAGGTAACGCTCCAGCCTGCTCACTTTTTCAGTGACATAACCATTCAACGCATCACTCGAAGTGAAATCCAGGGATTGAATATTGATGTTCATAGTGCAGATATTTATACAAAGAACGTCCTTATCGCTCAATTGTTCAGTGACTTTGGTCAGGATACCGGTTGATAATTTCCCCCTGCTGATTGTCGCATTTTCACCCCATCAGAACACCCCGGCAGTACTAGCTTTGATAGTATCAATTTAAATAATTTGTTATGCCGCACGAAATCTGGATCAACCTGCCGGTGAAGGATGTCTTAGTCTCCAAAAAGTTCTTCACCGATATTGGCTTCCGCTTTAATGAAGAAAAATGCAACGGGCAACAATCGGCTTGCATGATAGTGGGCGACAAGCAGCAGGTGGTCATGTTATTCCAGGAGCAGATCCTGCGCGACTTCGCGCAAAACCCGCTCACCGGGCCCAACGGTCCCACCGAACTACTGATCTCTTTTGATGCAGCCACGCCGGAAGAAGTGAATGAAACCGCCCGCAAAGTAGCTGCAGCCGGCGGAATGGTATTTGCGCCACCCGCTGAATCGCAGGGATGGCTCTACGGTTTCGCCTTCGCCGACCCCGACGGCCACCGCTGGAACCAATTGTATATGGACCGGTCTAAGAGGCCCGGCTGAAAGCATGCTCCAGGGTCTTCCGGATCCGGAACGCATGGCTGGAACCCATCGTCACCAACACTTTCCTGCCTCCCCTGGCGGCATCCAGGATGCTCTGGCACAGGTGGATATCCCGCACCAGGTTGCTGTGGGCCGCGATATCCTGCAGCCAGCCTTTGGGCCAGCCGTATTCATCACTGGTCTCCCGCCAGTCCGGTAATACCGGGTATTCCGCCTTCCAGAAACTGTCGATGGACGCCACACCGTTCAGCACCCCACGGATACCATCTTTGTCGGTGCGACTGCTGATATATTCCTGCATCTGCGCATCGGGATCTGCGGGTTTACCAAAACGGTAATTACTGAAATAGGGGCGGAGGGAATAAAATAGCGCCAGTTGTTTGGGGGTATAGGTTTCCAGCATCATCCGGATCTCGGCATTCTTTTCGGGCTCCCAGGTGTAAAAGGGAATAGCCTTTTTTTTGGCCAGCTGTACCGTTAACCCTCCTTCACCGTGTTCGGTTACAGGTTCCTGTAAGCCACTGAAAAGAAACCCGAGCCTGCCTTCCACAAATGCAATATCCGGTTGGTAGCTTTCAAAAATGCGGCGGATACTGTCCAGCTGCGCGTCCTTCGGATCACGCGTATGTTCTATCCCTAATATATAAACGCTGCCGCCCTTTCCCTGCACCTGGTAAATATAGGGGCGGGCATGATCCCCCAGGCTGTCATAAGCCTTCATGTCCATGATGGGAACTTCCAGTACCCGGCGGGTGGCAGGCTCGTAATAAGCCGGCGACCGCCAGATGATGCCGCTCCATAACAACGCACCGAAGCTGCCAACAGCTACCAGCAGTACCAGCAGCAGGATACCTGTTATTCTTTTGATCGTTTTCATGGAATTAAAGAAAATACAATAACCAAAATCAAAAAAGGGCGAACGGTTGAATTGCGCCGTCATGAAAACTTGGAGCAGTAACGCGACGGCACAATCCGGATGGATTGTTTGTTAAAACAATCCAAATTCCCTTTATGGCT
>CBFGLD010000149.1:0-7594 GCA_965649495.1 uncultured Flavihumibacter sp.
GAGCGTGCGCTGCCGGCGGTTAAGCGGGTGATCCTGTTCAGTCCGCACCCCGATGATGATATCATTTCGATGGGAGGAACATTCCAGCGGCTGGTGGACCAGGGCCATGAAGTGCATGTGGCCTACCAGACCTCGGGAAATATAGCGGTAGCAGACGATGAGGCGCTTCGTTTCATTGAATTTGTCCGCGATTTCAACCAGCAGTTCGGTATTGATGGTGACCAGACCCGGAACATTTTTGAAAAAGCGGAAGCTTTCCTGAAAGGAAAGCAACACGGAGAAAAAGACATTGATGAGCTCCGTTTTGTAAAGGGACTGATCCGCCGCGGCGAAGCCCGCAATCCCTGTCGCTTTGTGGGTGTTCCGCCACACCGCATCCATTTCCTGGACCTGCCGTTCTATGAAACCGGGCTGGTACAGAAAAACCCGCTGGGAGAAGAAGATTACCGGATCGTTCAGGAGCTCATTGCCCAGGTAAAACCCCACCAGGTGTTCGCGGCGGGTGACCTGGCCGATCCGCACGGTACGCATAAGGTCTGCCTGGATGCCATCTTTGAAGCGCTGGCCCGTTTGAAGTCCGAGCCTTATATGGAAGATTGCTGGCTTTGGCTATATAAAGGAGCATGGGCAGAATGGGACATTGACCTGATAGAGATGGCGGTGCCTATGAGTCCCGAGCAGTTGCTTTCCAAGCGCTACGGCATTTTCAAGCACCAGAGCCAGAAGGACGGGGTGGTGTTCCAGGGTAAGGATTCGCGGGAATTCTGGCAGCGTGCGGAGGACCGCAACCGCGGCACCGCCGATATCTATAACCGCCTGGGACTCTCCGAATACGAAGCCATGGAGGCCTTTGTCCGCTGGCAGTATTAAAAAAATTGCGGTTGCAGTAATGTTTTCAGTTTTGGTTTTGGTAAATTAAGGGGCCTTTCGGGGCTCCTTTTTGTTCCCTACATTTGTATATTATTTGTCCATATGAGTACAACGCCTGCAAATCCCGCCCCCGTATTGACCGCCAAGGATTTCGCCACCGACCAGGAGGTCCGCTGGTGCCCCGGCTGTGGTGACTATTCCATCCTTGCCCAGGTCCAGAAGATCATGCCGGGTATCGGGGTGCCGAAAGAAAATATCGTGGTGATATCCGGAATTGGCTGCAGCAGCCGTTTCCCTTATTATATGAACACCTATGGCATGCATTCCATCCACGGAAGGGCAACCGCCATTGCCAGCGGGCTGAAAGCCGCCCGCCCCGAACTCAGTGTCTGGATCGTTACCGGTGATGGCGACGGCCTCAGCATCGGGGGTAACCATACCATCCACTTGCTGCGCCGGAATTTCGACGTCAATATTCTGCTGTTCAATAACCAGATCTACGGACTTACCAAGGGCCAGTATTCCCCTACATCTGAAGAACATAAGGTCACCAAGAGTACGCCGTTCGGCTCCATCGATCATCCGTTTAATCCCCTGGCGCTGGCCATGGGCGCGGATGCCAGCTTTATTGCCCGCAGCATGGACCGTGATCCCAAGCACCTGCAGGAAATGCTGGTCAGAAGCCATGGCCACAAAGGCGCGTCCTTCCTGGAGATCTACCAGAACTGCAACATCTTTAACGATGGGGCTTTTGAAATTTTTACCGAGAAATCGTCCAAGCCGGAGGAAGCCCTTTTCCTGGAGCAGGGGAAACCCCTGGTGTTCGGTGCCAACCGCGATAAGGGAATCAAGCTGGATGGATTACATCCGGTGGTGGTGAACTTTAACGAAGGTGCGTCTGCAGATGACTGTTGGGTACACGACGAGCGGGATTTTTATAAAGCACAGATATTAGTGAGGCTATTTGATAATCCCCGCCTGGAGGCGCATATGCCCAGGCCGTTTGGTGTTTTCTATGAAACCGACCGGCCCTGTTACGAGGACGTTATGGCCATGCAGCTGGAGGAAGCCATCGCCGGGAAAGGAGAAGGTGATCTTGATAAGCTGCTGCGCGGGCGCGAAGTCTGGACCATCGCTTAACAGACAGAATTGCAATGTTTCCTAACCGCCACCTGCACCTGCAGGTGGTTTTTTATTGAGACAGGCCCAAAAAAAAGCCAGCGATGGAGATCGCCGGCCTGTGCTTACCTCTGAAACCACAAAAAGAAAGAGGTTATATTGGTTTTCAATAATTCAAACACTGGTTCCACCTACGGTGGAATATCCATAAATGATTCAAAGGGAATAAACGATCAGATGGTTTTAGACGATATTGGCGGGGGTAGATAGGAAAGGTGACGGCGTAAATTTATAACCTGTTTATCGATCTTGCAAGCCTTCGTTAAAATAAATTAAACTTTTTTTCGTTGCATGGGCGTTTGTGCCTGTTGGTGGCCCTCCGGCACCCCCACTTTCTGTAATATGCGTACATTCGGGTATGCTAATTCATGTGGATCCTGACGATCCCCAGCCCCGGGCCATCAACACTATCGTGGATGTGTTACGGCAGGGAGGAGTGATCATATATCCGACCGATACCATCTATGGCATCGGCTGCGATATCTTCCAGCCCAAGGCAATCGAAAGGGTCTGCCGGATCAAGCAGGTGGATCCTCAAAAGGCGCAGCTATCCTTTGTTTGCCACGATCTGAGCGACCTGAGCCAGTATACCAAAAGCATTTCAACCCCCTTGTACCGCCTCCTGAAAAGTTACCTGCCAGGCCCTTTTACGTTTATCCTGCCCGCCAGCCGGGAGGTGCCGAAGATCCTGAAAAGCAAAAAAGAAACCATCGGCCTGCGCATACCTGATAACCAGATCGCCCGCCGGATCGTCAGGGAGCTGGGGAGGCCCGTGCTCAGCGCTTCTCTTCCGGGTGATATGGTGGAGGAATATACCGACCCTGAACTCATGGAAGCAAATTTTGGTAAGCTGGTGGATATCGTGGTGGACGGCGGCATCGGTGGCTGGACCCCCTCCACCATAATAGATTGCACCCAGGATCCGGCCGTGGTGGTGCGGCAGGGACTAGGGAGCTGGGAGGAAACCGAATGAACAGCGCCCACTTTGCCAGCTTTTTCCCGGATAACCTGCTACTGCAAACGAACCGGTTCCGGCTCCGAATGCTGCAGCCTGCCGATGCAGGCCCGCTTTTTTCCCTTGCCGGTGATCCTTCCTTATGGACGTGGTTTACCCGAAGGCTGCATATCCGGGACGAGCTGGATGCCTGGATCGGGGAAGCGCTGGACCATCACCGTCAGCAATCCAGGTTTCCATTCGTGGTACAAGACCTTGACAGCGGCGGCCTCTGCGGCAGTACCAGCCTGGGAAATATCTCTTTCCAGGATAAACGTGTGGAGATCGGCTGGACCTGGTATGGTGGCTCCTGGCGCGGATCGGGCATCAATGCACACTGTAAATACCTCCTGCTCCAGTACGCTTTTGAAACCCTGGAATTTGAAAGGGTAGAACTGAAAACCGATGCCCTGAACGAGCGCTCCCGCGCCGCCATGCGCAAGATCGGGCTGGTAGAAGAAGGGGTTCTCCGGAGTCACATGTCCATGCCCGGTGGAAGGCGCCGGGACTCGGTATACTATAGCCTCCTGCCTGGCGAATGGCCGGCGGTAAAAGAAAAATTACAAACCTTGATGGCTGATCAGTCCTGATCCAGGAATAATTCACCCTGTACGGGAAGGATATTAAAACTTTTCCGGTGGTAGGTACAGAGGCCATGGAGGTCGATGGCTTCGCGGTGTTCGGGAGTTCCATAACCTTTATTCTGTTTCCAGTTATATACCGGGAATTCCTCGTGAAGCTTTTTCATATGGTCATCCCGGTACGTTTTTGCCAGGATACTGGCAGCGGCAATGGAGGCGAAACTGGCGTCTCCCTTAATGATGCACTGGTGCGGGATAGCATCGTATGGTTTAAAACGGTTGCCGTCAATGAGTAATAATCCTGGTATGGGTTGCAACAGGGCAATGGCCCGGTGCATGGCCAGCCAGGATGCCTGTAATATATTGATGCGGTCAATTTCTTCTTCCGCCACCGAAGCAACTGCAAATGCGATGGCTTTGGATTCAATATAGGCACGCAGTTCGTAGCGGTCCTCTTCCCTGACCTGTTTGGAATCGTTCAGCAGGGGATGCCTGAATTTACGGGGAAGGATAACCGCAGCAGCATATACTGGTCCGGCATAACATCCCCTGCCGGCTTCATCGCACCCGGCCTCCGTCAGCAGGTTTTGGTAACAGGCTTTCAAGGCATTCATCCGGCCAAAAGTAGATAGAAAGTTTTGTTGTAATTTCATTCGTTCACCAAAACCTTTCCACATGTCCAACCAGGTACTGGACCAGGCCTTCCCTGAATTTGAAACGGAGCTGAAAGACGATATCATGGCCCACAGCGAGATCAGGACCTTCCGGGCGGGCGACCAGCTGATGCGTACCGGGCAGTACTTTCGCAGTACCATGCTGATTATTGACGGGCTGGTGAAAGTGTACCGGGAAGATGAAGCGGGAAACGAGTTCTTTATGTATTACCTTAAACCCGGGCAGGCCTGCGCCCTGAGTATGGTATGCGCGGTAAAACAGGAGACCAGCGAAATCATGGCCAAGGCGGTGAAGGATACCGAGGTGATCGCCATCCCGCTGCATTATATGGATGAGTGGATGGGTAAATATAAATCCTGGTATCATTTTGTGCTGGAAACCTACCGTTCCAGATTCGAAGAATTGCTGGTGACCATTGATCACATCGCCTTCCGGGCCATGGATGAGCGCCTCGAATTCTACCTGAAAAAACACCAGCAAACCCTGGGTACCAATACGATTCCGCTGAGTCACCAGGAAATCGCGGATGAGCTGAATTCCTCCCGGGAAGTGATCAGCCGCCTGTTGAAGAAAATGGAACAAATGGGCAAAGTGCATCTTCATCGCAATGCTATCGAAATCATAAAATTAGGGGTGTAATTACCAGTCTTCCTCAATGTGACAAAAGTCATAGATAGGGTATTGAACCCTATGCAAATTTGCATCTATAATCAGGTAAAATTACTTGCAGTATGAAAATAGAACAGATATACACCGGGTGCCTGGCGCAGGGTGCTTATTATATTGAAAGCGATGGTGAAGCCGTGGTCATTGACCCGCTGCGTGAAGTGCAACCCTATATTGACCGGGCAGCAAAAGACGGCGCAAAGATCCGTTATGTGTTCGAGACGCATTTTCATGCCGATTTTGTCAGTGGTCACCTCGACCTTTCCAAAAAAACAGGGGCCCCCATTGTGTATGGGCCTACTGCAAGCCCGAGTTTCGATGCTTATATAGCCCGCGATGGGGAAGAATTTAAGGTGGGAAAACTCACTTTCGTAGTGTTACATACCCCGGGTCATACCATGGAAAGCACGTCTTACCTGCTGCGGGATGAAAATGGAAAAGATATTGGACTATTCTCCGGTGATACCTTGTTCATTGGTGACGTGGGCAGGCCCGACCTGGCCCAGAAGGCAGCGCACATGACACAGGAACAGCTGGCGGAAACCTTATACGATTCTCTCCGCAACAAGATCATGCCCCTGGCCGACGACATCATCGTGTATCCTGCTCACGGGGCCGGCAGCGCATGTGGAAAGAATATGAGCAAGGAAACCACAGATACGCTGGGTCATCAGAAGCAGACCAACTACGCCCTCCGGGCCGATATGACCAGGGAAGACTTTGTGAAGGAAGTCACCACCGGGCTGATGCCTCCGCCGGCATATTTCCCGCTCAATGTGATGATGAATAAGCAGGGGTACGACAGCATTGATGAAGTACTGAAACGCGGACAGCACGCCTTGAGCCCTGCGGCTTTTGAAGCTGCCGCCAACGAAACCGGCGCACTGATCCTGGATACCCGGGATCCCCAGGAGTTTGCCAAAGGATTTGTCCCTAATTCCATCAATATAGGTATCGACGGAAACTTTGCTCCCTGGGTGGGTGCTTTGATCCCCGATGTGAAGCAGGAGTTGCTGATCGTAGCAGATCCGGAAAGGGTAGAGGAAGTGGTAACCCGGCTGGCAAGGGTGGGTTACGATTTTACCATCGGTTACCTGGAAGGTGGATTTGAAGCCTGGGCTACCTCTGGTATGGAAGTGGATAAAATTGAATCCATCACCCCTGAAGAGCTGGCAGAAAGGGCTGCTAAAGAGCCTATCAATATCCTGGATGTCCGCAAGAACAGCGAATACCTGAGTGAACACGTGGTGGATGCAGAAAATGCACCGCTGGATTATGTGAATGAAAGCATGTTGAAAGTAAATAAGGACAAGACCTATTATGTTCATTGTGCAGGTGGGTATCGCTCCATGATTTTTAACTCCATCCTGCGTGCCCGGGGATACGATAACCTGGTGGACGTAAAGGGGGGCTTCAAAGCCATCAAGGAAAGCGAAAAATTCACCATTACCGATTATGTCTGCCCATCTACGTTACTGTAATAACAAACATATACAAACGAAATTTTAAAAAAGCGTTATGGAAAACAATAACTATATGCCCCGCATTGGTGATAAAGCGCCGGATTTCAAAGCGCTTACCACACAGGGAGAACTTACATTTTCCGATTATAATAAAGGCAGCTGGGTGATCATGTTTTCGCACCCGGCCGATTTCACCCCGGTATGTACTACTGAAATGAGTGGATTTGCGGTAGAGCAGGAAAGCTTCTTCGATAAGCAAAATACCAAACTGCTGGGGCTGAGCATTGACAGCATTCACTCCCACATTGCCTGGGTCGACAACGTAAAAAAGAATACGGGTGTCTATTTCAAGTTCCCGATCATAGCAGACCTGGATATGAAGGTTGCCAAGCTTTACGGTATGCTTCAACCCAATGAAAGTGAAACTGCTGCTGTCAGGGCCGTATTTTTTATTGACCCGAATGGGATCATCCGGCTGATCATGTATTACCCGCTGAGTGTGGGTCGCAATATGCATGAGATCAAACGCGCGTTGATCGCATTGCAAACCAACGATAAACACAAAGTGGCCCTGCCACTTAACTGGGAACCGGGTGATAAAGTGATTGTTCCTCCGCCGAAAACCCTCAAAGATTATGAAGAGCGGGTGAACAGCGGACTGGAAATGGTTGATTTTTATTTAGCTAAAAAGGAGATCTGAAAATGAATGTACAAGAGTTGCTGAAGGATCCTGGTGCATCGGTTGTGGATGTGAGGAGTGCAGAGGAGTTTGCAATGGGCCATTATCCCGGCGCCATGAATATTCCGCTGGACCAGGTTCCCCAACAGTTGGAAAAGTTCCGTGAAATGACTGCACCGGTGCTGGTCTACTGCCGTTCTGGAAACCGTTCAGGCATTGCTCAGCAGATGTTACAACAGGCAGGAGTGACCGAAGTTTATAATATCGGTGGGTTGTCTGACATCATTCACCTGAAAAGGAAATAAGATGTTACAATTCATAAAAAAACTATTTGGCGGCGGGGCAGACTTTAAGGGGCTCCTGCAGCAGGGTGCCATTATTGTTGATGTGCGTACACCCGGTGAATTTGCAGCGGGGCATATCAACGGTTCTCTGAACATACCGCTTGACAGTATAAAGCCGAAACTGGATTCGCTTAAGAAGAAAG
>CBFGLD010000150.1:0-7587 GCA_965649495.1 uncultured Flavihumibacter sp.
GTGGCCGGAGCGTCGCCGTTGCTCCGCCGGTGGTTTTCCGGTTTGTCCTTTTCTCTCCCGCCCCGGGCGCAGGTTCCGGGGACGCACTTCCCGGTTCCTGCGGTGCGTCTCCGCGGCAGCAGAGGGGCTGGACTGGCCGGATTCTTTCTCAAAACCTGCTGCTGCTCCAGGATCCCACCCCAGGCATTCCGAACCAGCATCATTTTGTTTTGTGGATGGAATGAAACAATGATAATGCCGGAAATACCCATTTCCAAATTAATGTCGCCAATGCCGGAAATACTGCAACGAACCGGGTTATTTCAGGAGCGAACAGGTTTTTTCACCCGGTAAGATCCGGGCAATCCGCTCCCGGACCACCTCTTGCCCCACCGGTTTTGGTGTGCCGGTGCTGCAAGTCGGTGTGCCGATTGTGTAATACCCTAATCCAAATAATCACTAAATTCATATAGTATCATACTATTATACTTATGGGGCCCTCGATCAACAAAATAATCCTTGCGGTGAGCAACCTGGATAGGTCATTAGCTTTTTATCGAAGCGCCCTGGGCTTTGAGGGTGATTGGATCCGCAATTCCAGCGGCAACGGATGGTTCTTCCAGCCGGAGGATGGCCCGGAATTTGAAATTAAACAGGATGAATCACTGCCGGCATCATCTGTTATCCTGCAATTTTTTGTTCATAATACGCAGGAAGTGGATTTGATATTAAGGCAAGTGCTGGAAAACGGCGGTACCTTGCTTCGCGATGATCGCCACACCGGGGAAACTTATGGGGTCCGGATTGCTGACCCCGACGGTTATTCCTGGGAAATTTCCTTTTCACAGTTTCACCTGCCCGATGGGTCAACTTTTCTGTAATGATGAAACAAATACTTATCTGCGGCCTTGTTATACTGGTACTCGCCTGTAATAATGCCGGAAATTCTCAGGCTGGTGGAGATACTTCGGTCACTGCAGAAACGACTCCAACGGTTACCAACAGGTCCTATTGCTTCATGAAAGCATCCAACCGCGATACCGTCCGCCTGGAATATACCCTTTCCGGGGATTCGGTAAATGGTTACCTCTCCTATAATTTTTATGGAAAAGACAAAAGCAAGGGAACCATCTCCGGGAAGCTGCTGGGGGATACCCTTCTGGCCATGTATCATTTTCTTTCAGAAGGATTGCATTCCCGGCGCCAGGTGATCTTTCTTCAAAAAGGCAATCAAATGTTGGAAGGGTTTGGGGAAATGCGCGAAGTGTCAGGTGAAATGATCTTTACCGACAGGTCGCGAAATGAATTCGGAAATTTTAATGTGCTGACCGCATGTGAATCGTATACCTCCTCCATCGTTGGGGGAAAGGGCAGTGAATCGCTCTACCAGTTTCGTTGGGTACTGGTGGAACTGGAAGGTAAAAAAGTGGATACCGCGCTGCTACGTGGCGCTTTCCTGGCATTCGAGCCCGGAACAGTGGGCAAAGTGACCGGTAATACCGGCTGTAATAATATGAGCGGAAATTTTGAATTGTCTGGTAACGATTCCATTACTTTTGCGCGCATGATCATGACCCGGAAGGCATGCCTGGGAGCCAATATCGAATCGGCCTTTACGCATGCCCTCGGCCGCACCGCCACCTGGAAAATTAAAGGTAATGAATTGCACTTCTATGGAAACGATACCCTATACGCAAGCTTCAAAGCCAGTGCTGTTCAATAAAAAATGCTTACTATACCGGGCATGAACTGGATCATCCTTATCATAGCAGGCTTATTTGAAGTGGGTTTCGCCGCATGCCTCGGCAAGGCCCGGGAACACTCCGGTAACCAGGCTCTTATCTGGTACGGAGGGTTTGTCCTCTGCCTGGCTGTCAGTATGATCTTCCTGGTAAAAGCTACTCAGACACTTCCCATTGGAACGGCCTATGCGGTTTGGACAGGAATAGGCGCCGTAGGTACCGTTATAGTGGGCATCCTGTTTTTCAACGAACCCGCAGATTTCTGGCGGGTATTTTTCATTTTTACCCTGATTGCCTCCATTATTGGTCTTAAAGCCGTTTCACATTAACCTGGTAAGACTGCCGTTGGCATAATTTTTTGATGGTCGGCTTGTTATTCGTAAATTCTTAGGGCCCAAACAACTATGTCATGAAAGCAATCTGGACCGGCTCCCTCGGCTTCGGACTGGTGAACATCCCGGTAAAACTGTACAGTGCTGTGGAAGAAAGCAGCCTCAACTTTGATATGCTCGATAAAAAGGATCACTCCAACATCCGATTCAAACGTATCAATGAAAAGACCGGAAAAGAAGTGGCCTGGGAAAATATCGTTAAGGGATACCTCCTGAACGATAAGTATGTTATTCTGGATAAAGAGGACTTTGAAAAAGCCAGTCCCGAAAAAACCAAACACATCGCCATCTCGCAGTTTGTAAAACTGGCTGAAATTGATCCCAATTATTTTGAAACCCCTTACTTCCTGGAACCCGATAAAACCGGTGCCCGCGCTTATGCCTTACTGAGGGATGCCCTGAATAAATCCGGGAAGGCTGCCATCGCTACATTCGTTATGCGCGAGCGCGAACATCTTTGCGTCATTAAAGCTCAGGATACCGCACTGGTTCTGCTTCGTATTCGTTTTCAGCAGGAACTGCGATCCCCCAAAGACCTGAAGATCCCCACCACCAAAGCCACCGCTGCTGAGCTCAAAATGGCCACTACCCTGATTAACCAGCTCACCGCTAAATTCGATATCAGCAAGTTCAAAGACGACTACAGCGATAAACTTCTCAAACTCATCCGGGCAAAATCTAAAGGCAAATCGGTTAAAGTGCCTCAGATGAAAGTGGTGCATTCCAAAACCCAGGACCTGATGGAACAATTAAAAGCCAGCCTGGCAACCCCCAAACGTAAAGTGTCGTGAGCCTTTCTGTCTATAATAAGAAAAGGGACTTTGCACAAACCTCGGAACCTTCCGGAAAAAAAGCTGCTGGCAATAAGTTTCGATTTGTGGTACAGGAACATCATGCCTCCCGGCTGCATTACGATTTCCGGCTTGAACTGGGCGGTGTCCTGAAAAGCTGGGCAGTACCCAAAGGCCCATCCATGGATCCCCGGCAGAAACGACTGGCCGTTCAAACGGAAGATCATCCCGTGGATTATATCAACTTCAAAGGCACCATCCCTAAAGGAAATTATGGTGCGGGTAAAGTTAGTATCTGGGACAAAGGCACTTTTGTTCCCGTTGACGGTAACCACCAGCCGATGACCGAACGCGCCGCCCTGCAGGCACTCAAAAAGGGGGAACTGAAAGTGCTGCTCAAAGGAAAAAAACTTCAGGGTGAATTCGTACTGGTTCAACTGAAAGAAGAAAAAAACTGGTTGCTCATCAAACACAAATCCGATCCGGCCCCTGATAGTACACCACCCTCTGATACCTCCACCGTTGCGTCCATTAAATTTGGGAAGGGTGAAAAGATCAGTAACCCCATCAAACCCATGCTGGCATCCATTTCCAAATCTGCCTTCGACGACAAAGAGTGGCTGTTTGAATTGAAATGGGATGGCTACCGGGCTATCGCCGAAATCAACGAGGGGCAGGTGAAATTATATTCCCGCAACGGCATTGGTCTTGGTAAACGTTTTCCAGCCGTGGTGGATCACTTGCAAAAGATCCAACACAATTGCATTCTGGATGGCGAGATTGTCCTGCTCAACGAAAACAACCTCCCCGATTTCCAAAAACTCCAGAACTATGAAAGCAATACCCACCTTCCCCTGGTATTGTATGTTTTTGACATCCTCTCCCTGGATGGAAAAGATATGACCGGCCTGGCCCTTACCGACCGGAAAGCTATCTTAAAAAAACTGCTGAAAAAGGATCCCGTTATCCGCTATTGTGATCATGTGGAGACCACGGGCATTGCGTTTTTTGAACTGGCCCGGCAGCAGGGACTGGAAGGTATTATTGCCAAAAAAATGGACAGCACTTACAGCAAAGGATATCGTAGCAAGCAATGGCTTAAGATAAAAAATGTGCAGAGCTCCGAAGCCGTAATTGCTGGTTATACCGAACCAAAGGGAGGGAGAAATCATTTCGGCTCATTGGTGCTGGCTGGAAAAAAGGGGAGGGAGTGGGAATACCGCGGCCATGTAGGCACCGGCTTTAATGAAACCCTCCTCAAAGAGATCCTGGCCAGGCTTACCCCCCTGGAAACAACCGAATCACCGTTTAAATCCAAAGTTCCCGTTAATGGTAAGGTCACCTGGGTGAAACCTGAGTTGCTGGCAGATATCTCTTATACGGAGATTACTGCTGATAATGTTTTCAGGCACCCGGTCTTTCTCCGCCTTCGGGACGATAAGCCTGTTAAACAACTTAACGAAGAGATCAAAATGCCTGCCATTACCAACCGCGATAAGATTTTCTGGCCCCGGGAGGGTTACACCAAGGGCGACCTGGTGGATTATTATACAGCCATCGCACCATTTATTTTGCCCCACCTGAAAGACCGCCCTATGTCACTCAAACGAAACCCAAACGGTATACTGGATGAGGGCTTTTACCACAAGGATGCAGGTGAAAATGCTCCATCGTTCGTAAAGGTCTTTGCGGTGGAAAGTGAAAGCAGTAATAAGGTGATCGACTACATCGTCTGTAATAACCAAAAAACACTGCTCTACCTGGCCAACCTGGGCTGTATCGAGATGAACCCCTGGAACAGCACTACCCGCAAACCGGATAATCCTACCTGGCTCTCCATCGATATCGACCCGTCTTCCGCCAATACTTTTCAACAAGTGATAGATGCTGCCCTGGTAGTGAAAGAAGTCTGCGACCGTGCCGGATTAAAAGCTTTTTGCAAAACTTCCGGCGCATCCGGGTTACACATTTACCTGCCCATGAAAAATAAATACGATTATGAGACCGTAAGGAATTTTGCACAAGTGATCGCTAGCCTGGTCCAGGAGCAATTACCCGATACCACCAGCCTGGAAAGATCCCTGCGCAAAAGAGGTAATAAGATTTACCTGGATTACCTGCAAAACCGGCCTGGACAAACACTGGCCTCCGTCTATAGTGTCCGGCCCGTAGAAGGAGCACAGGTCTCTGCAGCGCTGCACTGGAACGAAGTGAAGCCCTCCCTGGATCCGTCTCAGTTCCATATGAAGAATATGATAGCGCGACTGAAAAGCAAAGGAGACCTCTTCAAGGAAGTACTAACGGCTACCAATAACCTTAAGCAGGCAATTAAACGCTTACAGTAATTCATGGCGTAACCTTCGTTTCAATTGATACGGAGTGGTGCCAAAATGCTTGCGGAAATTGCGGATAAAATGGGAGCTGTTTTCAAAACCACAATCAAAACTGAGTTCATTGATGTTTTTGTCGGTTACTTCAAGGAGATGCCTGGCATAACCCAGTTTCTTTTCCATCAGCCACTTTCCCGGACTCGTATGGTAGATCTCCTGGAAATCGCGCTTAAAGGCAGCCAGGCTCCGCCCACTCAATTGAGCAAAGGTTTCCAGTTTCATGTTATAAATAAAATGAGACTCCATTAGTTCACGGATGCGTTGTTTTTGCGGGCAACATAAACTGCGGAAATATGCTGCCACAAGATGATTTTCGGGTGAGGATAACAGGTAGAGCACCAGTTCCCGGAACTTGATCTCCAACAATTCCTTCAGCGGCTCTTGTTTTTCCAGGAAAAAAGCACAAACGGAATGAAAATAGGTTTCTGCCACCGGCGTTACCTGGAGGGGAATAACCGTATCACCCAATTGGCCTGTACCGCCGTTCATACTAACAGCCGGCGGGCAATTCCGGATGGTTTCCACAATGTAATGGTCAGGAACAAAAATGATCAGCGAACAGAAATCCCGGTCAAAGAACTGGTGTACAATATTGGCTCCCTTCTTCACAAACAATGCCTCACCGGATTCCAGCTCGTAACGCCCCTGCACCGTCTGCCATACCTTCTTGCCACTGATCCCGTAAATGATGTAATTGTGCTCAGACCATACTTTCAGTAACAGCTCATCTGCTACGCATTTGTATTCCACAAAGAGAAGATCATTCACTTTGAATTGCCGGAACAGGCAATTATCGTATACAAAATCCAGCAGGTGGAACACAGGCCATGCTTATGTATTCAAATTTACTGTAATTGCTCAAATCCCGATGATCTGGTCCTTCAGGGAATACGCTATGTACAGCACATCCTTTTTAGTCTGCTCATCGTACCCGTGGTTGGTCATGGCTAACAGGATATCGTCTATCGTGGCCATGTATTCCCGTTCACTGATATTCATACCCCGGTGGGTGCTGGGCATATCCCTCCCTGAATAAGTTTCCGTGCCACCCGTTCCGGCACATAACATATGTACCAGGTGTTGCTTGGTCACAGCTAATTTTTCCGGGGTCTCCAAATAGGGGAGAAAGCGGGCGCTGATGGCCGGGTTGGCCATATGGTTGCTCACAATGGTGTCTACCAGCTGGCTGATACCTTCTTTTTGCCCCAGCCTTTCATACAGGGTTTGTGTGATAGTTGCGGTTAACATGGTGAACAGTTTTATACCTTCAAGTTAACCGCTTTGTCCAGGATGGAATGTTCCCTGCAGCTCATAAAATGATCTATCCGTATCAACTCTTTTCCATCGGATCGCTAAAGGGATAAGAGCCCCGCTTTGTATAAACTGTTTACAGGTTTATTATCCCAAAACATATCGAAGTCCGGCAATCCGGCTTTTTCATACGATTCCTGTACCTCCTGCCGGGTTAGCTGCCGGGCACTTTCGGGCGTTAATTGCTGCAAAATATCGTAAAGCCACCTGCCTTCCGCTACACTCAGGCGTATGGTAAGGGTGGATCGTTTGGTCCGGAAACTGAGTTCTGCGTTCTCCCAGGTCTGTCCTTTTTTGGAACGGGTTACCATCTGGATTTGCGGGGGATGACCGATATATACCAGCTTGGTATTACCCCTGGAAGACAGCGGTTCTTCCTGCTCAAGGGCCTTCCGGATATGATCCGGGGCAATACTTGTCCTGGGCACTTTGAATTCGAACCACTTGTGCAGGGGATAATCCAGGCAGGCGCCGTGCATGTAATTCAGCAGGGATTTCCGGAGTCCCCAGGCAAAACTTTCGTGGTCAGCACCCTGCGGGTCCAGGTGTTGCACATCATTGTCGGCAAAACGGATATCGCTGGCCCGCAATGCCTGCACCTGGTATTTCTCCGGTTCCAGCCCCACCGGGCTGTGCGCCGTCATCGTAAACTGGTGCCAGAAGGCGCTTTGCAGGATGCCCGCTTCAAACATCTGTCGCACCATTTCCAGGGAGTCGATCGTTTCCTGGGCCGTCTGTGTTGGGAAGCCATACATCAGGTAGGCATGCACCATGATGCCCGCATCTGTCAGGTGTTTATTGACCCTGGCTACCTGTGCCACAGTGATACCTTTGCGGATCAGCGCCAGCAGCCGGTCGGATGCCACTTCCAGTCCCCCCGAAACGCCAATACAACCCGACGCTTTCAGGAGGATACACAAGTCGCGGGTGAAACTTTTTTCAAAGCGGATATTGGTCCACCAGCTCACCACTATTTTCCTTT
>CBFGLD010000151.1:0-7523 GCA_965649495.1 uncultured Flavihumibacter sp.
TTCAGCGCCAGCAGGGTGAAGATGAAATTAACCGCGCCGATGCCCACGCTGCTTAAAAGCGAGGACTCTTTCTCCAGCCCCGTCATCTCGAAGATCCGTGGTGCGTAATAAATGATGGCATTGATACCGCTCACCTGGTTGAAAACGGCAAAGACCACTGCCAGGAATACCGGGAGGCGGTGTTGTTTGGTAAAAAGATCACCGCTGTCTGCCGCGGTAGCCTGCTGCATGTCCTGGCGGATGGCTTCCACCTCGGTGGTATAACCGGTGGGATTGATGACCTTCATGACCTCGGTGGCTTCGTCGATCCTGCCGCGGCGAACGATCAGCCAGCGCGGACTTTCCGGCACAAACTTCAGCAATACCAGGAAGAGCAGCGATGGCACCACCTGCACGCCCAGCATCCATCGCCAGGAGTCCTCGCCGCCCTGTCCGATCAGGTAGTTCGACAGATAACTCACCAGGATGCCCAGCACGATATTGAACTGGAACAGGGCTACCAGTTTACCACGGGAATGCGCAGGTGAAATCTCCGAAATATAAATGGGAGCCGTAACACTGGAAGCTCCCACCCCGATGCCGCCCAGGAACCGGAACAGCATGAACACATACCAATTGGTAGCCAGCGCCGTGCCGATGGAAGCAAACAGGTAAAGAACCGCGATCAGGATCAGCGTATTTTTTCGTCCCAGCCTTTCCGAGGGGATACTGCCCAGCAGCGCGCCCAGGATAGTTCCGACCAGGGCAATGGAAACGGTAAGTCCATGCTGGGAGGCAGTTAGTTGCCAGTATTGCTGGATGGCTTGTTCGGCTCCTGAAATGACGGCGGTATCAAAACCAAACAGGAATCCGCCCAGGGCCACTACAATGCTCCAGAGGAACACTTTTTTACTCATATAGCAGGTTGTCGTTGGTGTGTCCCTTAAATATAAGGCATATTTCCCCCACACCTCCCCCCCTATACTAAATCAAATCAATATTTCAGGCGATGAGGATCCTGTCTATTATTCCAAAAACTAAGCAGAATAATTTCTTTTCGGCTGGAGTAGTACCGGTAATATAAGGTAATGTATTTATTGAGGCGGGCTCTTCGTACATATTTATTGGAAAGCGATGGATTGTACGATATTATTGTCAAAGGTTTTCTTAGACTCTTCCGACCACTTTATTTCGACAGCCATTTCCGGTATTTTTTCATGACATCCTCATGAGGTATAACCCGACCTGCCTTTGCGTCCTTCAGGCCCTGATCAATAGATGCTTTTGCTTCCACACTCAACTCCTCCCACCAATCGCTTTCCTGCTCTACTTCCAGCATGGCATGGATCATCTTTACCACCTTTTCGTCAGCGGTATCTATGTAGCGCTTTACCTCTTTACGTAAAGTGGTTACTCCTTTCATAACTGTTTTCATTTGATTCACATTTACTGCTTTAACAACGCCTGTCCAAACGGGTATATTTCCTCTAAAATGAACCTTCCTCATGTTTTTTTCCGTTACAGTATCTTTGCCCCATGCGTATTGACATCCTAACGGTGCTTCCGGAACTGCTGGAAAGCCCGCTCAGCCACTCTATCATGAAACGCGCGCAGGCTAAGGGTTTGCTGGAAGTGCAGGTGCACCACCTCCGCCAGTGGGCCGTTAACGAATATGGTCAGGTGGACGACTACCAGTACGGCGGCGGTGCCGGCATGGTCATGATGTGTGAACCGCTGGCCAAAGCCATCGACCAGCTCCGTGCGGAAAGAACCTACGATGCCGTTATCTATATGACTCCCGATGGCGATCGCTTTACCCAGAAAACCGCCAACCGCCTCTCGCTGCTCCACAATGTCATCATCATCTGCGGTCACTACAAAGGGATCGACCAGCGCATCCGCGATCACTTTGTGACCCTGGAACTTTCCATCGGTGATTTCGTTCTCAGCGGCGGCGAACTGGCGGCCGCCGTGGTAGTGGATGCCATCGGTCGACTGATACCCGGCGTGCTGGGAGATGAGACCTCCGCCCTCACCGATTCCTTCCAGGACAACCTGCTGGCCCCTCCCGTATATACCCGCCCCGCCGATTTCAGGGGCTGGACCGTACCCGATATCTTACTGAGCGGCGACCTGAAAAAGATCGAGGAATGGCGCTATGAGCAGGCCCTCCGGCATACCCGCGATCGCCGCCCCGATATCCTGGAGGAATGACCCCTTCCGCCTCCTAAAATGCCTTACAGCTTTTCCTGTAACAATTTCGGGTATTGCTTACCGGTATGCAGCACGAACTCGCCAAACAGGGTATTGGCCCAGGCAAACCACTTGCGGGTGAATTTCGTGGGGTCATCCTTGTGAAAGGCTTCATGCATGAATCCCGTTCCGGCATGCGTGCTCTTCAGCAGGCGCAGGCACTGCCGCACTTCCTCTGCCGATCCCGAAGTGAGGCCACGCATCGTTATGGCAATCGGCCAGATGGTATCGATGCCGCCGTGCGGACCGCCAATGCCTTCCGCGGCCTTGCCGCGGAAAAAGAACGGGTTGTCTGTACTGAGGATATACCGCCGCGTATTCGCATATACCTTATCGTTGGCCTTTACCGCCCCCAGGTAGGGCAGTGATAAAAGGCTGGGAACATTGGCATCATCCATCAGGTGGTGACTGCCATACCCGTTTACTTCAAAGGCATACACAGGCCCATAAGCCGGATGCTGCACCACCGCATAGCGCTGCAGCGCCGCGGCTACCTCATCGGCCAGCGCCGTACATTCATTGGCCAACGCACTGTCCTTATATATTGCCATCACCAGTTCGGCTGCCTGCCGCAAGGACACCACCGCAAAGAAATTGGCGGGCACCAGGAAGGGGAATAAAGTGGCGTCATCACTGGGACGGAAAACCGAACAGATCAGTCCCACCGGGTTCACCGGGTATCCATAACCGCTGAGTGGTACCCCGTCGGTTGCCCAGGAAGTGCTTCGCTGGAAACTATACGGCCCCTTCCCTTCTTTCCGCTGCTGCTCCCGGAAGGTCTGTAGGGTCAGCACAATGGTCTGCTTCCAGTCGCTGTCAAACACACTGGTATCTCCCGTGGTCTTCCAGTAAGCATGGGCCAGCCGTACCGGGTAACACAAACTGTCGATCTCCCACTTCCGCTCATGAATGCCGGGTTTCATTTCCGTGAGATCGCTTTTCCACTCACTGACCTTATTGGGATCCTTGAAGAAGGCATTGGCATAGGGATCCAGCAGGATGCATTTCTTCTGCCGGTTGATCACCCCTCCTATCAATTGTTTCAGGGGTTCATCCTGCTGCACCAGCGGCAGGTAGGGCCATACCTGCGCGGTGCTGTCGCGCAGCCACATGGCATCTATATCTCCCGTGATCACATAGGTGTCTGGCTTGCCGCCGATCATTTCAAACTCTACTGTTGTATCCAGGGTATTGGGGAAACAATTCTGGAAGAGCCAGGCCAGCTCGGGGTCCGCCATCTTTTTTTGCATGGCGCTGATGGTGGCTTCCACCGCCTGGCTGTTGAACTTTCTTTCAGACAGCGGAGGCCGCTTTGAAACATAGTTTTGCTGCTCCAAACTAAAACCGGCATAGCGCTGCAATACCAGTCCCGACGCCAGTATTCCTGATTTTAAGATAAATTTTCTTCTCGATGGCATGGCTATTGATTGTGTACAATTTTACGGTAAATTTATTCTAAATAGCCAGCAGGACATGTCGTTACGCCAGTTTATATCTTCACGCTATCTGTTACGATCCTTCAATATCATCAAAGACAACGCGGAACTGAAGTGGAAAGAATTCGCCTCCCTGTTCGGACTGGAGTCCGACCTTTTTTTTAATCCCAAGCACCGGGAAATTGCACAACCGGTCACCGCCATCCTCATCGGTGCCGGTCACCGCGGCACCAACTATGCTTCTTATGCCAAAAAATTTCCGGAGGAACTCAAGATCGTTGGCGTGGCCGATATCAATCCCGAGAAAAGAAAAAAATTCTCCCGGGCCTATGGCATCGAGGAGCATATGGTGTTCAGCGACTGGAGTGCGGTGTTCACCCAGGAAAAACTGGCCGACGCGGTCATCATCGCCACGCCCGATCAGTTGCATACCGCACCCTGCCTGGCAGCCCTGGATAAGGGATACGATGTGCTGCTGGAAAAACCCATCGCTCCTACCGAAGAAGAATGCCGGCAGATCCTCGATAAAGTGCATGAAACCGATCGCATCGTGGGCGTTTGTCACGTGCTGCGCTACTCGCCTTATTTCCGGGAACTGAAAGCTATCCTGGATGCGGGACTGATCGGCAACATCATCAGCATCCACCACATGGAGCCCATCGAACACGTACACATGAGCCACTCTTATGTGCGGGGCAAATGGAGGAACAGCAAAAGCGCCACGCCCATCATCCTCGCCAAGTCCTGCCACGACACCGATATCATCCGGTGGCTGGTGGGCAGTGAAGCGCACGATGTGCACTGCTTCGGCAACCTGCGCTGGTTTACTACTGCCAACGCTCCCGAAGGCAGTACCGAACGTTGTACCGATGGCTGTAAAGTGGAAAGCTCCTGCGCCTACTCGGCCCTGCAGATCTATTACCGCGACCGCAAACGCCTCTATGTATTTGAATTGCCCGAAGACCGCGGCGACTGGGACCAGGCCATCCTGGAACAACTGAAGACGACGGATTATGGAAGATGTGTATTCAAGATGGACAACGACCAGCCCGACCATCTGACCGTTAATATTTTATTTGAGAACGGCGTAACGGCCGCCTTCTCCATGGAAGCGCATGTTTCGTATGAGGGTCGCCGTACGCGCATCATGGGCTCCAAAGGAGATATCATCGGCGATATGGAAACTTTTGTGATGACCGACTTCAAAACCAAAAAACAAACTACCTGGTCCATGAAGACCGATGCCCACGGCGGAGGGGATCACCTGCTGGTAAAGGATTGGGTGCAGGCCATCGCACAGCAGGACAAGACCCTGCTCACTTCTTCCATTGAAGCCTCGGTGGAAAGCCACCTCATGGCCTTTGCCGCCGAAAGAAGCCGCCTCAACCGCACCATCGAAGACATCCGGCTCTAGCCCACCGGCTGCAACCCACAGGGGTAGCCCCCGCATTTCACCATTCGGGCAATTTTTTCCCTGATTCTATCAGAGTCCGGCCTTGATATAACTCCACCCCTGCTCCTGGCGCAGGATGATCTCGCCCACGCCCATCTTCACAAAACCAGCCTCCGGAATGATCTCTTCCTTACTGATCTTACGCTCGCGCAGGGTGTTCTCACAACCTACAAACTGCACACCCATCGCCTGGTATTTTTTGATGGCTTCGTGCTGCGTGGTCTTCGCTTTCATCAGGAGCTGAATGCCCGGGCCATGGGCCACCACTTCCACTTGCACGCTGTCGCCCCAACCCGCTTTCAGGTTCTTGATATTGTTCATCAGTCCCTTCCAGGCCAGGGTATCACTGGACGATAACTGGAATACCACGCGGTGTTTGACCGCGGGGCTAGAAACGCCCTGAGTCGCAACGCCAGGGTTGGCAACCGGAGTGGCAGCCGCCTGCTGGGCTTGCAGGGCCGAGACAGTAAGTAATACCACCAGTACGCTGCTGAAGAAGTATTTAATCATTGGGTGAATTTTTCTTTTCGGTTTTCTTAAACATGCTGAACAACAGTCCCCCCATGAAGGCGAAATACAAGGTACTGTTCAGCGGTTTGGAAGTGATGGCGCAGGTGCCGGTTACACAGCCGATATTCACATAATACAGGTAGCCCGCAATGCCACCCAGGACAGCACCCAGCAAAGGCAACCCTATTTTTTTACCGATAGTCATCATCAAATGTATTATTTTAAGTTTTCAAAGTTCCGATGGGCTAAGGTAGCCATTGGTGATAATAGTTACTTAAACAGAAAGCCAATATCCTTGCGGGCATGAAATTTTAAGAACCTATTAAAAAGTTTATTATGCGCTGGACAGGCAGACGCGAAAGCGGAAATGTGGAAGATCGCAGGGGTATGGGCGGACCGATCGCTATTGGAGGTGGCATACTGGGTGTCATCGTTTTACTGGTAAATATGTTTTTAGGTGGGGATGTGGATATGTCACAGTTGCCCGTGCCCAACCAGGAAAGCAGGCCCATGAGCGCCGAGCAGCAGGCGGCAGATGATGAAAAGGCGCGCTTCGTGAAAGTGGTGCTGGCAGAAACCGAAGATGTCTGGAACCAGATCTTTTCCCAGAACGGATCGCAGTACCAGGAGCCTACGCTGGTGCTCTTCAGCGGGGGCACCCAAAGTGGTTGCGGATCCGCCAGCTCGGCCAGCGGACCGTTTTACTGCCCGGGCGATAACAAACTTTATATCGACCTCTCTTTTTACGATGAGCTGCAGCAGCGTTTTGGCGCACCCGGCGATTTCGCTATGGCCTATGTGGTGGCACACGAAGTAGGGCACCATATCCAGACCTTACTGGGCACTACCGATAAGATGGCACAGCTCCGCGGCCGCGTGAGCCAGGAAGAATACAACCGCTTCTCCGTGATGTTTGAACTGCAGGCCGATTTCCTGGCCGGTGTTTGGGCCCACCACACCAAGAACAAACAACTGCTGGACGAAGGTGATTTTGAAGAAGCCATGCGGGCTGCCAATGCCATCGGCGACGACCGCCTGCAAAAGGAGACACAGGGATACACGGTGCCGGAATCCTTTACCCACGGTACTTCCGAACAACGCATGTTCTGGTTCCGGAAAGGATATGAAACCGGTGATATCCGCCAGGGGGATACCTTTAACGACCCGAGGCTGCGCTGATCTGCCTTTACCTGCGGGCCCGGCCGGGCATCAACCCAGGGCCACGTCCAGCACCATCATTACCACGAAGCCACCGATGAAGCCCAGCACCGAAACATCGGTGTATTTATCGCGCTGTGTTTCGGGGATCACTTCTTCCACCACCACGTAGATCATGGCTCCTGCCGCAAAGGCTAAAGCAAAAGGAAGAAAGGGTTCCATATGGATGACAGCATAGGCACCCAGCACCCCTGCCACCGGTTCCACGATGGCCGACAGTTGCCCGTACCAGAAGCTTTTAAAACGCCCCACCCCATGGCGCCGCAACGGCATGGATACGGCCAGTCCCTCCGGGAAATTCTGCAGCCCGATGCCGATGGCCAGCGCAATAGCCGCTGGTAAGAGGTGCTCACTGCCCGGGGTGGCCGCCGCCCCGAAGAGGACCCCCACCGCCAACCCCTCCGGGATATTGTGCAGCGTGATGGCCAGCATTAACAAGGTGGTCTTATGCCAGCGGGTCTTCATGCCCTCCGATTCTTCGTCCCCGAAATTGATGTGCAGGTGGGGCATGAACTTGTCGAGGCTGAATAAGAACAGCGCCCCTAACAGGAAGCCTACCGCTGCGGGCATCCAGGGGAAGGAAGGATAGAGTTTTTCCGAATACTCGATGCTTGGCGCCAGCAGCGACCAGAAGCTGGCGGTTACCATCACCCCGCCGGTAAAACCCAGCAAGG
>CBFGLD010000152.1:0-7515 GCA_965649495.1 uncultured Flavihumibacter sp.
CATATAACCACTTGCCCCTGGCATCAAAACCATCACCAAGATTTACATAACCTTCCAGCTTTTTCCAGGGAGTAGCCGCACCGTTTAATTGCGAATAATGCACCGCATAGGCATAATTTTCACCTTCCGCAGACCGGATGCGGGCAATCAGGTAGGGCGAATTACGGAAACTGTACACATAGGGCGTTTCTCCCGGATTCAGGGAAATATTTTTAGTTAGCCCGCTTCCGAAAACCGCCTTGTCTGCACTTTGCGGCGTGGACAGCCAATGCTGTTTGATCTTCCCGTTGAAATAGATTTCTTCATGTTTGTCTGTGGGGGGCGACTGAGTATAGAACAACGCCTTGTCATCCGGCGACCAGGCCATGGATACTCCCCTGGAGTCATTGAACATCACCGGGGCAATACTGTCGGGCAAAAAGGCTTTTTTCTCCAAATCAAAAATTCGTATTTGTGGGTGGGCCTCGCCGTTCCGGGTGAGCATTAATGCCAGCAGGGGACTATGGTAAGCAAATAATCGCTTTCTGACACTGTACGACTGGCCATGGATCTTTACCCTTCCCAGTACTTTCTCTTCCGGGGAATCCGGTGTTTTTCTCCGGCACAAAGTGGGACCTTCACCTGGGATATCGCGGTAGTAATACAACTGCCCCCCGGTGGTGGTCATACTCCACACTTCATCCTGCATGGCAGTAAACAATTCACCGGTTTCTTGTTGCAATACATCCATGCCCGGAAGGCTGTCCAATACCTGCTGCGCCAGCTGGCCCTGTTGCCGGCTGAATGCCTGCATTTCCTTTTCATGCTCTTTCCGGCTCATCCAGAAATACGCATCCGATAGCGGTATGTTAAATATAACCGTGTCAAAAGGTTCTTTCCTGGCTGCCGGATATTTGAATTGGCCGGATGCCTCCGGCAGAAACCCAAATGCCAGCCATAACAACATTATATTCTTCAGCATAAGCGATTTTTTATTGTGCCTTTTTACATCCATGGGATGCATGTTTAAGCTGGTTTTCTATTGCTTGACCGTCTATAACTGCCCAATGCGCAATGATCTTGTTGTCTGCTAATTTAAAATATCGGTAACCGCTCGTTTGCAACTCCATTCCCGTTGGCTCAATATTCCGCCAAATACCGATATGCTTCAAATTCATGCATATTTTCACTATGCTTTTATCAACTTCCGTTACTTGCTCTTCAATCACAGTAGTATGTTCAAACGAAATTCCAGTAAGAGTAATCCATTTTAGCGTTCCTTCCTTCCCTGCTGGAAATTGTGGTGGTAAGGAATAATCTTTGTAGTCGGTATGCAAAAAACGGTCTGTTTCTTCAAATGCTTTATGGTTCCATAATTGACGGATAAAGTCTTGTACTAAAATTGAATTTTCCATTTGCGAATTGTTTTAAATAGTAAATCGCAAAATTGGAAATAGACCAGCAAACATACCTGAGTCAAAAATCACAAAATTATTTTTTTGCTCGAAACCTGCTTAACGTTTCCCGGCTAATACCTAAATAGGAAGCTACCTGACTTAATGAAACTCTTTGCAAATAATCGGGATGCTTTGAAACCAGGTTGTCAAAACGTTGCCTGGGAGTTAATAGTTTGAAGCTGGTGGAATGTTCTTCCTGTTTTGTAATAAGTAATTCTAATACCTTTCTTCCAAAAGTTTCAATTTCATGCGATTCCTTGTATGCTTCTAAAAGTTTTGCTTTATCAAATCGCACTGCTTTGGTTTTCTCACATGCTATGATGGTATAATCGGAACGCGAAGAGGTGGTCAGGCTTTTGATGTTGGTGGCAAAGTCATTTTCAAAATAAAAAGCAGTATTCACCTCTTTCCCGTCCTGGTTATAGAAGGATTTGCATAGTCCCGAACTGATATAATAAATGGATTGGCAGATTTGCCCTTCTTTCAGCAATGGTTCTCTTTTTTTAAATTCCATTTCCCCCAGGCAGTGGCGCAAAGCGGTCCAACTTTGTTCAGACAGGTCTGTTATGGATCTTATGTAATTTTTTAGATTATCCAATTACTATACTTTAACACCAAAGAGGTAACCAACTAATGCCGATAAGCCCATGGCGATGGTGCCCCATATAGTTATCCTGAGAATTGCTTTTGAAATACTGGAGCCACCTGTTTTGGCTGCCATTATTCCTAAAACAATTAAGAAAAGAATGGTTGATCCATAAAGCCAATATTCCATTCCTTTAACGGGTGCAAATAGTACGGTCAAAAGGGGAAAAATGCCGCCAACCGTAAACGCAGCACCTGATGCAAAGGCTGCTTGTATGGGTTTTGCCTGGGTAATTTCGTTAATTCCCAATTCGTCTCTTATGTGAGTTCCCAGTGCATCAAATTCGGTGAGTTCAATGGCTACTTGCTTAGCAGTATCCTTACGAAGTCCCCTTTTTTCATAGATCTGAGCTAAAATATTTAATTCTTCATCAGGCATATCTTTCAGCTCCTGCTTCTCTCTTTCAATATCTGCTTTTTCGGTGTCTGTTTGAGAGCTAACCGAAACGTATTCACCAGCAGCCATCGATAAAGCACCCGCCACCAGGCCTGCAACTGTCGCTAATATTATGGGGGCTCTTGTGGAACTGGCTGCTGCAACTCCTATTGCAAGACTTGATATAGAGATGATTCCATCATTGGCTCCTAATACTGCCGCTCTTAACCAATTACTTCGATGTATATAATGGCTGTCTAAATAGTTGTCTATAGTTATCATTATTTACTTAAAGTTTATTATTTCCAGTCTACGGTCTGTCATATCTTCATTTTGCCGGCTTTCTGGTCTGTTTGAGAGGTTGCTCTTTAATTGCTGGTAACGTTGAAGTATTTGTGTTGCCAGGGCCATTACTAACGTACCGTCCGGCTCAGCCTATTATTTATATTCAAAAGCCCATATTTATATTCAAAAGTCAAATTGAAAACGTGACAAGCCTGAGCTGATGCTCATCAATGATCTACTACTGAAGTTTAATTGTCCCGCCCTGGTAACACAAATACATCTGTTGTGCGTTCGGCTTTTCAATTTAGGTTTATTCGTTCTGCCCAATTTAGTTCTTTCGGCAATTCTTGATTTGAAAACTCAATATGTATTACTCGTCTCCGTTTATCGTTCGTTGTCCTGCCTGAACTATGTAATAACAATGGTTTCATTAGCATAATTCCACCTTTTGAAACGTTACAACTAACTTCGGTTTCAACTGCCCAATCAATTGTTTCAGGTCTGTAAATACCTTTTAAATGTGATTTAGGAATAACATTTAAAGCTCCATTATTTTGGTCTGTATCATCAAGATGAATACGAACTGTTACAACCTTTTGTAAAACGTCAAGTGGTGGTTGAACCGCAAATTGATTTTGTTTTGTCGTCCAAAACTCAAAACCGTTTAATGCAATTTTCTTGTCTACTGAAATTGTCAAGTCTTGGTGATAAGAAACGTACCAATTTGAAGTTTGAGGTTTGTCAAAATAAATGCTTTTAACAACAAAATATTTGTCACCAAAAATACTTCCTAAAACGGATTTTAATTTGTCATTAAAGATTGTACCAACCGCTTCCGGAATTTCCTTTAAAAATTGCCTGATTGCAAAAAGGTCTGTCGATTTTCTAAACGTTTCCTTGTCTGAGTTTGCTCTGCCAATTTGTTCTAATATTTCTTCAACTTCTTCTGCCGTGTAGATATTATCAATTGTTGTAAAACCGTTTACTAAAAAGTCGTCTGTTTGTTTCATGTAGGATGTCTCTTTAAGCTGACGCACAACGTTTGTATTTACGAAATAGTCGCAATCTATCCCAAAAACGAATGCGGCAATCCAGCTAAAAATAGAGGATAGACGCATTGCGTTTTCCAGATTGTATAATTTCCAATTCGCTTTTTGAAAGTGTCACAGCTTCGCCTGCTCACTCACATCGGTTAGGGCGTGGGTAAGGGTCAGGCTGCTTTTGCGGCAATGATACGCGGTGATACTCAGTAATATTCAGTAATATATTATGAAAGGTCCGGCTTTGCAATACTACTTTCTGGTAATTTTCGGGATCTGTTCAAGTCCTTAAAAGTTGGGTTCACGCCCTGCCGTTTTACTGTTAGTGAATCGGTTTCGGCTAGCTTCACCTAAAATGGGCCGTTCACGCGGATTATAAGCGTACTATTTTTTCTTCACGCAGCGTGCAGGCACTTGCCCTATACTTTCAACTTGGTTTTTACCTGCTTTCCAGGCACTCAACAGGCACCTGGTATCTACTCGGCAGGCACTCCGCTAATACTCCTCAAATACGCTGCAGGCAGTTTCGCCCTGGTCGCCACCTGGTTTTTTTATGCTTTTTCGGCAAATTCTCAGCAAATGCCGGGCATTATGAAGGCAGTTTAGGAAGGCGGGTTAATCCAGCTCATTCTGGGCCATCAGTTCGCTCTTTTGGCGCCCTGGCTTTGCCGCTTCTAAAACGCACCCAATCACCCCAAATAAAGAAAGGTTGCAAATCATTGATTTACAACCTTTCTTAGTGCCCAGGACTGGATTCGAACCAGCACGCCGTTTCCAGCACCACCACCTCAAGGTGGCTTGTCTACCAGTTTCAACACCTGGGCCCGCTTAAAGCGGATGCAAATGTAAGGATTCATTCATTTGCACCAAAGATTTTTGCCCCTACCTTTTTTATATCGGTAACTGGATCCGGAAGGTCGTTCCCTTGCCCGGCTCCGAATGCTTCACCGACAACTGCCCCTGGTGGTATTGCTCTATCACCCGCTTCGACAAAGACAACCCGATGCCCCAGCCGCGCTTCTTGGTGGTAAATCCCGGATCAAAGACCCTGCTCAAATGTGTTCCGCTGATGCCCTTACCCGTGTCCGTTACATCCACCGTAACCTGCTGCCCCGCCTGCCGGATGTCTATGGTGATACTGCCCGTGCCCTCCATCGCGTCCAGCGCATTCTTCAGCAGGTTCTCCACCACCCAGTCGAACAGCGTGGCGCTTAAGGGTACCATCAATACTTCCTCGCTGGTGCGTAACTCAAACCGGATCTTACCCGATGCTCTTCGCTTCACATAGTCCATCACCTGCCGCACCTGCAACACAATGTCCTCCGGCTCCAGCTTCGGCGTACTGCCGATCTTGCTGAACCGCTCACTCACCAGCTTCAGCCGGTCCACATCTTTTTCCAGCTCATGCGTTATATTGTTGCTGTTGCCGCTTTCTTTCAGCATCTCCACCCAGCCCTCCAGAGAGGAGAGGGGGGTCCCCAACTGGTGCGCCGTTTCCTTGGCCATGCCCGCCCAGAGCTGGTTCTGCAGCGAACGGTGACTGGTATTCAGCAACATCACCGTCAGCAATATCAGGATGCCCACGATCACCAACTGGATGATGGGATAGTACTGCACCTCGTTCAGCAGCCGGGTGTTTCCATAATAATATTTGTTGGCTATATAGGGACTATCACTCAGCACCAGCACAAAGGGCTCATTGGCACGGAATGCCTTCAGCTTTCCCGGCAGGTATTCCGGGTCCAGCCGCGCCCGCGCCGAATCCAGGTTGATATAATTGACTATGCTGTCTTTTTCGTTGGTCTCTATGATGGGGATATGCGTTTGCTCGTTGCGGATCAGGTTGGGCAAAGTCAGGGGCATGTCCGGGTTGTCAAAGATCGCCTTGCTGGCGGTTACCCACAGCTCTACCTTGTCGCGCTCCTCCCGCGCAATCTTTTTGGACAGGTAACGCGAATAGAAGATGGTGCCGGTCACGATCACCAGCGCCAGCAGGGCCAGCCAGGTCCTCCAGTTGGAGAGGGATGGTATCATCTGTCTAATTTAGGGATTCAATTAGTTTGCTTCCTGTATTTTTGGCCACTAAATTATTTTCGCATCAACTTGCAAGCACGCGTAGCAATAGTAATTCTTAACTGGAACGGCAGGGCTTACCTCGAAAAATTCCTTCCCTCCGTACTCGGTTCCGGCTTTGAATCTTTCCGGGTGGTGGTGGCCGATAACGCTTCCACCGACGACTCCGTCCCGTTCCTGCAACAGCATTTTCCCTCGGTATCCCTGCTGCAGCTGCCGCAGAACTTCGGCTTCGCCAAAGGCTATAACGAAGCGCTGAAACAGGTAGAGGCCGAATATTACGTGCTGCTCAATTCCGACGTGGAAGTTACCCCGGGATGGCTGGACCCCATCATCCGCCTCCTGGATTCCGACCCGTCTACCGGTGCCTGTCAACCGAAGATCCGCATGTACCATAACAAGTCATCCTTCGAATATGCGGGCGCTGCCGGCGGCTGGTTGGATGCGCTGGGGTATCCTTTCGCACGGGGACGGGTATTCGATTTTTGCGAAACAGACCAGGGGCAATACAACGATACCTCACCGGTGTTCTGGGCCAGCGGCGCCGCCCTGGTAGTGCGGGCGGAACTCTACCACCGCCTGGGTGGACTGGATGAATTTTTCTTCGCGCACCAGGAAGAGATCGACTTCTGCTGGCGCCTCCAACTGGCAGGCTATAAAGTGATGGCCTGTCCCGATGCTGTGGTCTACCACGTTGGCGGCGGCACCCTGCCCAAAGGCAACGAATGGAAAGTGTTCCTGAACTTCCGCAACAACCTGGTGATGCTGGCTAAAAACCTGCCCCTGGCCCAGGCGCTCTGGAAACTGCCCGTACGCATCCTGCTGGATGCCGTCTCTGCCTGGAAAAGCCTGCTGGAAGGGCAGGGCATCTATTTCAAGGCCATCATGGAAGCACATGTGGGCTTTGCGGGATGGCTGCTGATCCGCAGGAAGAAAAGCGTTTTTCCCATCAGCCGCAAAGGCAGACTGCACGGGATGTACAAGGGATGCATTGTATGGCAACATTTCGTAAAGGGTAAGAAACAATTTTCTGAAATTGTACCGCGCAAACCGTGATTTTTCATTCCTACACCCTTATTTTTGCACTGCAATAATCAAAACTATGGCACAGCATCAGGCACACGAACTGGATAATCCATTAGAGAAAGATTTTACGCACAGCTGGGTGAACTCATCCACTTTCCTTTTTTACCTGCAGGTATTTTGTATCCTCGCTTTCGTGCTGGGTGGCTGCTACGGACTGTACACCAACCGCTACAAGGGTAAGCCCCGCGTAAACGTTCCCGAGAATACCCTGTACACGCCCAAGTACAAATAAAAAATCCCGGGAAAAATTTGGCAGATTTCAGAAGCTTCTTATCTTTGCCATCCCAATTGAAAAACAGCTCTTTAGAAAATATCACCTGCCCAGGCAACCGCTTCAGCAGGTACCAGCGGAAGTAGCTCATTTGGTAGAGCACAACCTTGCCAAGGTTGGGGTGGCCGGTTCGAGCCCGGTCTTCCGCTCCCTTCAAAAATTAATTCCAGACCGCGCGTTTGGAATTTTTTTTTGCAGACATTTGTGCGCCGGCCGGCTGCTCGCAGCCGAACGGTTCCAACAGGTTCACCCGGGTGGTGGAACAGGTAGACACGCAGGACTTAAAATCCTGTTCGCCGAAAA
>CBFGLD010000153.1:0-7491 GCA_965649495.1 uncultured Flavihumibacter sp.
ACGTAGCCAAAAGACAACAAAAAGACTTCGGCGGTGTTGTTTCCTTTAGCCTGAAGAACGATACCGAGGCTGCAGCACTGGCCTTTGTTACCAATACCAGCCTCTTCCACCTTGCCGAAAGCCTGGGAGGCGTTAAAAGCCTGGTGAGCCACCCCGCTTCCATGACCCATAAATCCATCGACCCGGCTAAAAGACAGGCCGCCGGCGTCAGCAACAGCCTGGTGAGGCTCAGCGTGGGACTGGAAGACGCGCGCGACCTGGTCAACGATATTGAAACTGCGCTGACCATTGTTTCCGCCACCCTGTCAACCTACCAGCCCGAAAAGGCACCCGTAGAAAAATGTTAATAAGCAAGCAAAACAGATAAGATGAGCCATCACAAACAACTGACCATCGGTTTATTCGGATTCGGAGTAGTAGGAGAAGGATTGTACAAAGTACTGCAACAAACTCCTTCCCTCAGCGCCAGCATCCGGAAAGTATGTATCAAAGACCCTTCCAAGAAAAGAAACGCTCCCGAAGCCCTCTTCACCACCGACCGGGATGAGCTGCTCAACGACGAAGACATCAACGTGATCGTGGAAGTGATCAATGAATCCGAACCGGCCTTCGAGATCGTAAGCACCGCCTTAAGAAATGGAAAAGCAGTAGTAAGCGCCAGTAAAAAAATGATCGCGGAACACCTGCCCGAACTGCTGGCCCTGCAGCAGGAAACCGGCCAGAGCCTGCTCTACGAAGCAGCCGCCTGCGCCTCCATCCCTGTCATCCGCAACCTGGAAGAATATTACGACAATGACCTGCTCCATGGTATCAAAGCTATTGTGAACGGCTCCACCAACTTCATCCTCACCAAGATGTTCGAGGACAAGCTCGACTTCCAGCAGGCCCTGCTCCTGGCCCAGCAACTGGGCTTCGCTGAATCGGATCCCAAACTGGATGTGGAGGGGTACGACGCGGTCAACAAATGGGCTTTCCTGCTAACCCACGCCTACGGCATCATCGAACACCCCGACAACCTGCTCTTCACCGGCATCCAGAACATCCACGCCATGGACGCTAAGGTGGCCGCAGAAAAAGGCCGCCAGATCAAACTCGTGGCCCAGGCGCAGAAACTCCAGAACGGGCAGGTGGCCAGCTTCGTGCTTCCCCAGTTCATTCCGCAAGAAGATCATCTTGCTTTTGTAAAGAACGAATACAATGGGGTAGTCATAGAAAGCGGGTTCGCCGACAAACAATTTTTCTATGGAAAAGGTGCCGGCAGTTTCCCCACTGCATCGGCTGTCCTGAGCGATCTCAGCGCCCTGCGGTACGACTATAAATACGAATACAAAAAACTCTACCACCACCAGCCCAATACCCTCACCACGGATTATTATCTCAGGGTCTACCTCAGTTTCACCGACTGGAAATATATTCCCCGCGAAAAATTCGAATGGATCGAAGAATGGCATGCCCGCGAAGAAAGAAAATACCTGGTGGGAGTACTGCCCGTCACCGAACTGATCAACAACAACTGGTGGAAAGAAAATAATACTTCCCTGGTCCTTACACCGGATCCCGTTATCGAGAACATCGCAATCAAACAGTTAAAGAAGAAAAGCCTCGAATTGGCCGGAGTCATTTTATGATGCAAGCATAATTTTTGCATGTGGGCTTTATTCCTCAAAAATAAAAACCACATTATGAAAAAGTTTGTGCTGAAATGCGTGGCGGCTATGAGTTTGCCCTTATTACTGGTATCCTGCGAGAATGACGATGATGATGATGTTCAACCACCGGCAACCGTTAAAGAATGGACCCTGGAGCTGAATACCCGCAACGAAAATCCAGCTGTTGCCGGGCGGACCGAAACCGGAACAGCTACCTTGCAATTGCTGGCCGATAATTCGCTGAAATACAACATCACGGTCAATTCACTGGCAAGCGGGGATGCCTTGCAACAGGCGCACCTGCACGCGGGTGATGCGGGCTCCAACGGATCGGTCATCCTCAGCCTGGAACCCTCCTTCACCGGAGGCTCCGCCAGTGGTACCATCACCGGTGTGCGGCAGGCACTGGTCGACAGCCTGAAAGCGGATGCCAATCACATCTACCTGAATGTGCACTCCCAACAACAAACCGGCGGACTGGTACGGGCGCAATTGAACAGCAAGGTGGAGTTCGCCGCCGACATCAGTCTTTCCGGTGATGCGGAAGTGCCGGCAGTGGATACCGATGCCACCGGTGTGGCCATCCTGAGGATGACTGCCGACAAAAAACTCTATTCCACCCTATCGGTCACCGGGCTGGAAGCCGCCGACGCGCTTACCATGTCGCATATCCATACGGGCGCGGCTGGCGCCACCGGCGATGTGCTGGTTCCCCTGGCAACAGCGCTGGCTGACTTCGGCATTACTAAAATAACCACTCTCGAAGATGCCGTTTACAATGTGATGAAATCCACCGATCCCCTTTATGTAAATGTGCATTCCACCATCCACCCAACAGGTGTAATACGAGGACAAATCAGGTAAGCATCCCCGTAAGACAGCTTAAAGAGCATGCGGTACTACCGGTAAAGCAGAACCGCATGCTCTTTATCCCTGCATCCCCATCAGGAATATCAGTTGTGGAAAATTATTGATCTGGTTTTTCTGCAGCATCCGCCTGCGATGTGTTTTCACCGTCTCCTCACTGATGTAAAGCTTTTTGGCGATCTCCTTGGACGAAAATCCCTGCGCCACCAGCTTAGCGATCTCCATCTCCCTGCTCGTAAGCTGCAACTTCTCATTTACCCGCGGTGGTGCCGACTGGAAAAACCGGTGGAAAGCCATTTGTACCGCCACCAGCAACTGCAGGTCGCTGTACGGTTTGATCACATACATCACCGGGTCGGTGGCCGATGCCGCCTTTACGGTTTCCATATCCGTATACGCTGTCAGGAATACCACCTGGCAATTGTACATTGCTTTTAATTGAGACGCCAGTAATATTCCATTGACATCCCCTTTTATATTGATATCGCAGACCACCACCTGGGGTACCTGCTTCTTGCACAACTCCAATGCGGTCCGGGCATCCCGGGCTGTTCCGGTTACATGATAATCTTCCTGCTCCAGCAATTCGGCAATACTCTCTGCCGTGATGAGTTCATCTTCCACGATCAATACGGTTGCCTGTTTAAGCATGGGTACCTCCTGGTCTTGATATAGTAAATTGTGTTCCATGATGATGTTCGCGCCTTACGGTAGCATCCAGCTGCGCAGCCAGCGTTCCTACCAGCTTAACCCCGAAGGAATGCTGGCGACCGGCAACATCCTCCTGCACCCATCGGCCATTATCCGATACCACCAGCTCAAAGCCTTCCGCCCCGGTTAGCCGTAGCGCAATCCGCACCAATGGATCTGCCGTTCCGACAAAAGCATGCTTGAAACTATTGGTCACCAGTTCGTTCACGATCAGTCCTAACGGTACCGCCTGGTCTATATCCAGCACTACCGGCTCCTGCAGGTCTTCCACACACACCACCCTATCGTCGGCACCAAAACTGGTGGCGATGGAACTGGACAGGCTGAACAGGTATTGCTTCATTTCCACCGCCGCAGTATCCTCGTTTTGGTACAGGCTTTTATGGATCAATGCCATCGCTTCGATCCGCGTCCGGCTGCTCTGCAGGCTTTCCCGCGCCATGCCATCCTCCGTCCGGTTGCTTTGCAAGGCCAGCAGGCTGCTGATCACCTGCAGGTTGTTCTTTACCCGGTGATGCAATTCCTTGAGCAGGGTTTCCAATTCCAGCTTCTGCACATCGATCTGTCGGTTCAGGGCCTTGAGCTCCTCGTTCTGACGCGTCACCAGCCGCCGCTCCTCGATATAACTGGAGCGGAATACCACCACGTTGATGGTGATAAACAATGCCGCCAGGAAGATGGTGATGATATGATCCGCCATCCGCTCCCCTGCCGTCCGGTAGGGCACCCGCCACGCCGGAAAAGCATACTCCAGTAACAGCAGTAACAAAATAGACCCATACATCATCACGAAGATCCAGCCCTGCAGCTTTTGCGGGGTGATCATCAGCAGGATGGTCATGAACATGATGATCAGGTAATTGATGGTGCCATAGGACCCGTCGTTGTAGAAATAGATCCACCCCATGAACACCGATACCAGTAACGCATAAACGAAAATGATGGTGCTGTTGAACACCTTCCGGCACCTGCTGAGGTAAAATATCATAAATGACACCAACCCTCCCAGGTAACCGGGCCACACCGTCAGGGGGTGCAGGCCGATCAGCAGGTTAGAGGTGGATGCCATAAAGGCAAATAGGGTAATAAAAAAACTGGTGGTGTTGAAAACCTGGTGCTCCAGCTGGAAACCCGGTTTTGCTCCCGCCACGATCCAGAGCCATTTCCGCATAGCTTTCTAAAATAAGAAAAAAGCGGTAACCAGCTCTATCCTGTTGTAGTCAAATGGATATCATGAATAAAATTACCCGAATCCTGGCCCTGCTGGCAGTTACCCTGCTTTCCACTCTCCCCACTTACCTGGAAGCGCAAACGCCAACCGACTCCCTCTTCATCACCACTTCCGATTCCGTGCGGCTTTTTGTAAAGCGATCCGGCAACGGGTATCCCGTACTCTTCATCCACGGCGGCCCCGGCTCCAATTCCGCTTATTTTGAACATACCGGTGGCAACGTGTTCGAAAAGGATGCGCAACTGATCTACCTCGACCAGCGCGGCTGTGGCCGCTCCGGCAATGCGCCCTCTAAAGACTATTCCCTGGCCCGGCTGGTGCAGGACTTCGAAGAGGTCCGCCAGGCCCTCGGCATTCAACAATGGACCCTGATGCCCCATTCCTTTGGCGGCATCCTGGCAACCGAATACGCCTACCAACACCCCGCTGCCATCAAATCCATGGTTTACCTCAACTGTACCATCAATGTCAGCGCATCCGCAGCCAGTGGTATCCAAAAATCCCTGGAAATGCTGCCCGGCATCGATAAAAAAGAAGCCGCCTACCTTCAAAACGACAGCATCAGGCTGATGGAGCGGTGGTTCCATTCCTTCGGGCTGCTCGACAAAGAAGGCATCCGGTACAAATTATTTTTCGACAGCAAAGCCAACGACAGCCTCCACTCTGCCATCACACAACAGTTTGCTGGTCATTGGGACATGCAACAGAATATCTGGAACTACCCCGAATATTTCGTGGACTTCGCTCCCAAAACCAGCAGCATCCGGGTTCCCGTGCTGGTGATCGGCGGCACCCGCGACTATACTATCGGTGTACACCACCCGAAGCTGATGAAATTCCCGGTTATGCAAACCCGTTACATAGAAAGCGGGCACGCTCCCTATATGGAACACCGTGACAGCCTCTATGCCGCAGTGGCGCCCTTCCTCCGGAATAAACCTTAGGGGTTCCGGGGCCGGTAGATATCGTGTACCAGCAGGCGGACCCTGCTTTTACCTGAATTCCATCCGGCATCAGAAAGTGGACCACCGACCATGACCGCCCCTTTCTCCAGGACCATCTCGGTTACCGGTCCGCCATTCAGCGACAGGGATAAAGTGCCCCCTTCCATCACGTACACGGTATGATCGGGATGCTGGTGCAAAGCAAAACTGTCACCAGGATTGATGACGGCCTCATACACTTTCACCCCTAATGTGTCGCGGTAGGGCTTTACGCCCGCTCCCCCCATCAGGTAAGGGTCCATGGCCGCATCGTAAGCCGGTTGGGGCGGAGCAGCCTCCCGGACAATCGTGGTATCCATCCCCTTTTCCCGGGTTTCTGCCGGCCCATCGCTACAGCCGGTTAACCATCCGGCGAAGCCGAACAGGGCAATGCCCATCACCCAATTTTCAAAATGGTGCTGTTGCATGTGGTATCATTTAGAAATGAATAAGGATACGAGTGGTAAGGTCGAATCGAAGATTCCCGGAAGGAGAGGATTAGCCTAAAATTACAAAGAATCCCGGGTTAAACGGACAGCTCATTTCTTAACAAATATCAATGGCGATACCCTGACACGGGCTAGGTCAATGTTCTCCTTTTTTAAGAAACCACAGACTTACCGAGATCAGCAAGATGGCTGCAGGCACCACCAGGGATGCCAGGTCCAGCGGCCTCCCGGACAGACCTCTTTCCGCCAGCGCAGCCAGGTAGGATATTACCATCGTGGTAAGGATCGCTTCCCACAGTATGGCCTTGAGCTGTACAAAATTGTGGATCCGTAACCAGGATGGCAGGTTGGCAGGCAAGGCCGACTCCGTTTTGTTATTGAAAAGGATCAACAACCCCAGTGAGAATACAAATAATACTATAGCGATCAGGAACATGTCCACCGCTTTTAGTAAGCCCACCGCGATATAGCCTACCATCCCCTCCTCTCCCGCTGAACCAATATGTGACAACGCATGAAAAATATCATATCCCCCCAGCAGGATTAACACCACACCGGAACCAAATATCAATACCGCAATGATCAGGATCAGGGAGGAAAGCACCTGGAATAAGATTTTCATTCGTATATATTTATTGTAATATATGACCGTTTGAAAAAACAGCCTAGATTTACTCCACAAAATCTTAACCTGTATTCTCCATGAAAAAAGACCATAAGGTAGTATCGCCTGCGCAACGCAAGGAATTACTACACACCTTACAACAACGCTTTGAAAAGAACACCGCCCGCCACAAAGGCATCAGCTGGCAGGAAGTAGAAAAACGATTGGAAGCGCATCCTGAAAAACTCGGCTCCCTCTTCCAAATGGAAGCGACCGGCGGTGAACCCGATATAGTGGCGGTAGATAAAAAAACAGGGGAATGCATTTTTTTTGATTGCTCCGCCGAAAGTCCTATAGACCGCAGGAGCTTGTGTTTCGACGCCGAAAGCCTGGCAGCCCGTAAAGAAAACAAACCCGGTGGCAGCGCCATGGAAATGGCAGCAGCCATGGGCATCAACCTGCTGACGGAAGAGGAATACCGCAGCCTCCAACAGTTAGGCTCATTCGATACCAAAACGTCCAGCTGGGTACAAACACCGAATGCCATCCGTAAACTCGGTGGCGCCCTCTTTTGCGATCGCCGCTACGATACGGTATTTCTCTACCACAACGGCGCATCTTCCTATTATGCCGCCCGCGGCTTTCGCGGATCGCTTCGGGTGTAACCCGAAATCTTATTAAAACAATAACACCTGATCTTTGGGCTTAAAGGCAGTACCGGTTATATTGCTGGTTTGTTCAACTGCATAAATCAGTATAACATGAAATGTCCCAACTGTAATGAAACCCTGTTGATGACCGAAAGGAACAACATTGAAATTGATTATTGCCCCAAATGCCGGGGAGTATGGCTCGACAAAGGGGAGCTGGATAAAATGCTGGAGTACGCAGCAAGCCAGGCAGAACCTGGTCAGCCGGAACAACGTTACGAATCCCGGCCAGACTACCAGGACCCATACCGCCACCAACAGGGCTACAAGAAACCTTATAAAAAGAA
>CBFGLD010000154.1:0-7477 GCA_965649495.1 uncultured Flavihumibacter sp.
TCTTCTGTGATCTCGAGGCAGGCAGTAAAGCACATGGCTACGAAAACGGCCACGATAAGTTTGATTTTTTTCATAGTAAGACCTGGTTTAGGGTGACTTCGTAATGTAGTGTCAGCGTTTGGGAACTGCCGGGCTCCAGGCGCATTAACCCGATGCCGTTGTTGAAGGCATCCGGCGCACCACTAAGGTTTTCTATGGCAATGCTCATCCGGTCGGGGGGTATGTAAAGTTGAAGGTAAGGGTAGTTTCCGTCGGTATGGAACCGTACAGCAGCCCCGCTGGCGGGATCGCTGAACGTACACACCGGCTGCCCCGCACTGGCATCCAATACAAAACAATTGTCCAGTTCCAGGCTGCCGAGCGGTTCTTGCGGACGGATGCTGTTGAAGGGTATGGTCTTTCCCGTAGGCAGCAGTTTGTCGTCAAATTCCAGCATACCCGTGGACGAGAAAGCCAGCAGGCAGTCGTCTACCTTGCCGCCCAACCGGAAATAAGGGTGCCATCCATCTACCATGGGAATGGTGGTGGACCCCTGGTTCTCCAGCGTGGTTTGCAACTGCAGCACCTGTCCGGGCAGTAGCGAATAGGTGACGGTGCAGGTGTAATTAAAGGGATAGCCGGCATCGTCGGCTTCGTAGTGGTATTGGAAACTGGCCGATGCCATGAAATCGGTTACCACCTGTTCGGTAACGGCAAAGGATTTGTTATACAACAGTCCGTGGATGGCCGTGCCATCCTGGAATTGGTGGCTGAATTCATACGACTCTCCCTGCCATTGGTAGCGGGCAGCCCGGATCCTGCAGGCGAAGGGAGAGAGCTTGCTGCTCCGGAACGACTGCGCCAGGTGTTCCTGGATATCTTGCTCATCCGTATAATTCAGGATAATATTTTGCGGGCCAGCGGGAAAAGGAAGGATAAAAGCATGAAGCATGGCGCCGTGGGCAGGAGCAATGGAAACCGTGACCCCGGCAGCATCATCCACCAGGTGAAGGAGCTCAATGCCGTTGGTGACGGACTGTGAAATGCGAAATCTCATGGAACAAATCTACCATAAATGCGCATCAAAAGAGAGTTCACTTACCTTTGCGCCACAATTATTTCTTATGCGATCAGATGGCCGGTTTCCCTGTATGTTTTTGGTATGGACCCTGTTGGCTGTGATGGGGATGGGTGCTTGTTCACCCAACAATGTGGAGGAGCGAAAAGAGTTGCAGCAATATTTTGCTGCCGAAAAAGTACAGGGAGTCTTTGGTCTTTTCGATAATGGCCAGGGGGATTTTATCCTGAGTGATAAACGGGCGTTCCGCGACAGTGCCTGGCTTCCTGCGAGTACCTTCAAGATTGTGAATTCGTTGATTGGATTGGAAACCGGCGTTGTGCGGGATGACAGCATGGTGATACCCTGGGATGGTATCCCCCGGGAGGTGGCCAGCTGGAACCAGGACCTGAGCATGTACCGCGCCTTTAGATATTCTGCCGTGCCCTGGTACCAGGAATTGGCCCGGCGCATCGGTAAAGAGACCATGCAGCACTGGCTGGACACCCTGGGTTATGCCAGCCGTTATGGCCGGGCGGTGGTGGGTCAGATCGACACTTTCTGGCTGGATAACACGGTAAAGATCACGCCGGATGAACAGCTGGGCCTCGCCAAGCGCCTGTATTTTGATCAGCTGCCCTTTCAGCGCCGGTCACACGAGATCGTTAGAAGGATGATGTTGATGGAGGACAACAGCCTCTACCAGCTGAGTTACAAGACCGGTTGGGCGCGTGCAGAGAATGGAGATCATATCGGCTGGCTGGTCGGTTGGATAGAAGAGAACCGTCACCCCTACTTTTTCGTTCTGCAGCTGCGTTCTGCAGATCCGGAACTGGATATGGCGGCGGTCCGCTTGCGGTTGCTCAAAGCCATCCTGGGGCAGCTGGGTTTCCTGAAAGGGGAGCGATGATTTTAGGTGGGTGATTTTAGGTGTCTGACACATGTTCGGGGCACGTCCGGACATGTGTCAGACAAGTTACCGGTTTGGGAAAGATTAGGAATATATCCGCAATCAATGAAATATTAATCCTTAAGAATGTAATCCTTCCCGTCTGCCTTCAGGCCTTCAACGGAAATAACCTTATTACCAGTCTTTTTCAGGCTGGCTGGAGCCAGAAGATTTTTGGAGTTTTTTCTGCACTTCTTTTTCTTTTTGCTCCAATGCTTTCAGTAGTTGTTCCACCTGTTTTTGGTTGAGCCTGCTTTGTTGTTGCCTGGGCTGCTGTTGTTCCTGTTTTTTTTGTTGTTGGGGTTGCTCTTGTTTTTGTTCTTGCTCTTTTTTCTGTTGTTCTTTTTTTTCGCGCAGTGCTTTCTGGAGGTTTTCCCTGGCTTGCTGATCCTCGGGATCCAGCATCAGTGCCGATTTCCACGCTTCGATGCTTTTATCCAGTTCTTTTTGCTGTTGGTGCATAACTCCCTTGTTATACCAGCTTTGTTGAGTGATTTTTTTATCGCGGTTTTTTTCGATGATGGTTTCATAACCCTCCAGGGCAGCCGCGGCATCACCCTTCCTGGCCAATGCGTTACTACGATTATACAGGACCGTAACATTTTCGGGGGATGTCTCCATAGCCTTACCATAAACTTTAACGGCTTCTTCGTATTTACCCTCCCGATACAGTTTGTTGCCCTCATGAACAGCAGGTGCCTGTGCGAATGCGGTTCCACCCGCAGCAATTGTTCCACTCCAGGCTGAACCTACAGAAACCAGTATAAGGGTACATAACAAATGTTTACCTAAATTCATGCTGGAACAGTTTTACGTTCTCCAATAAAAAATTCGGTTAAGAGTAGCAATAAGGCAAACCCCATAATCCAGTAAAAATAACTGTGATACTGAACAAACGATTCGTCCTCCAACTGCTTTTGTTCAATACCTGCCAATTGCTGGCGGATCGTATTGGCTGCAGCACCCGGGTCCTGTAGGTAAACATAGATACCATTACCGGTTTGGGACAGGCTCCGCAGTTGATCCTCATTCAGTCTGGTTGTTACTACATTACCCTGCGCATCCCGCTTGCTGTCATTAATGGATGGGTCATAAATGGTAGATCCTTCCGGCGAGCCTACACCAACCGTGTTGATCATCACCCCGCTGGCGGCCAGGGAACGAACCACTTTTAGGGCTTCGGGATCGTGGTCTTCCCCGTCGGAAATCAACACCACTGCTTTATATTTTTTTTCCTTGCTGTTAAAAGCCGACCCTGCCATTTTCAAGGCTTCACCGATGACTGTACCCTGTGTAGGTACTGCATCGGGTCCTGCATTCTGTAAGTATAACCTGGCGGCGGAAGCGTCTGTGGTCAGGGGCATCTGCAGGTAAGCCCGACCGGCAAACCAGACCATACCGATACGGTTGTCGGCCAATTCGTCGATCAGAAGGCTCACCAATTGTTTAGATTTCTCCAGCCGGTTGGGCTTTATGTCCTGGGCGAGCATACTTTTACTAACATCTAATAACAGCATAACGTCCACACCTTTCCGGTTCACTGCTTCCGAAGCCCCTTTTTTTTCAGGATTAGCTGCGGCAACCACCAGGAATGCGAGTGCTGCCAATGCCAAAACTGCTTTCCATAATTGTTTTCTGGGGGAATGATTGGCCGTGAGGGCACGCACAAGGTCAATATCGCCAATCTTGCCAGCGGTGCGGCGTTTCCATCGTAATACCAGGAAAAAAAGGATTGCCAGGAAAACGACCAGGGCCATGGCGGCGAAAAGATAAATGTGCTCAAATCGGTACAGGGGGCAGTTTTTTGTAGCAATTTAAGGCAAAAAAGAGGCCAAAGAGTAAGGAGTGGGGCTGGAGGTGTCGGGTTGATGGGGGGTGATGTGTCGGGGGGGGATGTGTCTGACACGTGTTCGGGAGACGTCCGAACATATTACTGACAAATGTCCGAACGTCTCCCGAACTCGTGTCCGAACGTTATTTAGTTCCCAATTGCAGCAATCGCTCTGACGCCCAAACGGATATCTTTGATATCAATTTCCAATAGCTGCATGGCAAGCTTCTGGTTGCAGATCCCTGCTCTGGAAGGATCGAGGTATTCATTCAGCGAAGAGTAAGGCCAATCCTCCGGGTGTTCAACCAGTCCCGCCTTGCACGCATTACCATGAATGTAATGGAAGGTGTTGACTGACTGGACCTTTGAGTCCAGACGCATAAGTTTTGACTGGAATTTTTGATGAAACAGGTTTCCCCAAAGATCTCTTTCAGCATTTAACGCTTTGGTATAACTGCTTTGCAGCAGCCTGAATCCTTCGGAGAGACGGGATATGGGCAAATTCCTGTTATTTATTAGTTCCACACTCTTTTCATTCGCATATATTAGAAAATGGTAATGATTGGGCATTAGCGTCCAACTGAGTATGTCCGCGCAGGGAACTATGTATTTCTCCACCTTTCCCAGAAACAAGTTGTAGTGATTGTCATTATAATAAATGACCTGCTTCTGGTTGCCCCTGTTGTACACATGGTAGAGGTTATCTGTTTCTGTTTTCATAGCGCTAAAATAAATGTTGCTATTTTCCTGAACAGGAGTGGAAACACGGTGTTTTATAGCTGTCTGACACGTGTTCGGGGTATGTCCGGATATGTACCGAATATATGTCCGGACGTCTTCCGAACACGTGTCAGACACCGAATCACATATCTTTGTAGCATGCAATTGTATACTGAATCACTGACCACCTACTTCAGGCTAAAGACAAGGGAAGTGCGGATAGGTGACCTGCTGCTGGGAAACGGGCACCCCATTCGCATCCAAACGATGACCACCACAGATACCATGGATACCAAAGCAACGGTGGAACAAAGTATCCGCTGCATTGAGGCCGGGGCGGAAATGGTGCGTATAACGGCCCCCAGCAAAAAAGAGGCGGAAAACCTGCTGATCATAAAAAAAGAATTACGCGCACGTGGTTACCAAACCCCTTTAATCGCGGATATCCATTTTACCCCCAACGCTGCCGAGATTGCTGCGCGCCTCATCGAAAAAGTTCGTGTCAATCCTGGTAACTATGTGGACAAGAAGAAGTTTGAACAAATTACCTACTCCGATGCTCAATATTCCGGTGAAATGGAAAGGATCCGGGAACGATTCACACCACTTGTCCGGATCTGTAAAGAGTATGGTACCGCCATGCGAATTGGCACCAATCACGGCTCCCTCAGCGACCGGATCATGAGCCGCTACGGGGATACCCCAATGGGTATGGTAGAAAGTGCCATGGAATTCCTTCGGATCGCCCGCGATGAAAACTATCATAATATAGTGCTGAGCATGAAGAGCAGCAATCCACAGGTAATGGTACAGGCCTACCGCCTGCTCATACAATCCATGTACAACGAATTCAACGAGATCTACCCCCTCCACCTGGGAGTAACCGAAGCTGGAGATGGAGAGGACGGTCGTATCAAATCTGCTATTGGTATTGGAACATTGCTGGAAGACGGCATTGGTGATACCATACGGGTATCCCTGACCGAAGATCCTGAGTTCGAAATTCCCGTTTGCCGTGACCTCGTTAAAAGGTACCAGCAGGAACCTTCAGTGGTAGCTCCATCCGGATCAATCCAAACTCTTATTGCTACGCCTCAGAATGGCAGCAGCAATCGTGTTCCAACTGCAGACACTAACAGGATGGGTTACTCGCCTTTTCAATACCAGCGAAGGCTGAGTTTGCCTGTCAGTAATATCGGTGGCAGGCAGGTTCCTGTTGTGGTGGCAGACCTCAGTGCCGTCCCGCAGATCACACCGAACCACCTGGTGGCAATAGGGTATACCTATGACGCCCAAACAGATAAATGGACCATCGGCGATGCAGCTGCGGATTATATTTTCACCGGCCACCAGTTGCTGGACTTCGCATTGCCGGGTACGCTCAAAGTAATCGTGTATCCCGCCGCCTGGGAGCTGGCACCCGATAAATCAAAATATTTTCCCATATTCCAGGACAGCGGTTTTTCAGAAGCGCTCCATAAAAGTGAGGAGATCAATTTCGTAATGGTGGATTGTTTCGATGACAATACATCCCTGAATGATTTCACTTATCTCGATTCTCTTGCCAATGATCCAACGGTGGTCATCGCCCTCAGCAGCACTAATCGCAATGCCATGCAATCGGTCAGGCGTATGTTTATGGAACTCATGCAACGCAGTATTTTGAATCCGGTGATTCTGATCACTGACAGTCATGCACAAACGCCTGATGAACACCTAATTCATTTCGCCACAGAAACCGGTGCCCTCCTCCTGGATGGCCTCGGCGACGGCATTTGCCTTGGTTTTGGCCAGGGTGCCACTGTAGAAAATATAAAGGTCAGCGGCCGGACCTATCTTCCAGTCAAGGATGTGTACCAGTTTGCGAATAACACGGCATTCAGTATCCTGCAGGCCACCCGCACCAGGATTAGCAAGACAGAATATATCTCCTGTCCCAGTTGCGGACGTACCCTTTTTGACCTGCAGGAAACAACTGCCAGGATCCGTGCCGTTACCAATCATCTTAAAGGGGTCAAGATCGCCATCATGGGGTGCATCGTTAACGGTCCCGGTGAAATGGCGGATGCGGATTTCGGATATGTGGGCAGCGGCCCCGGAAAGATCACCCTTTACAAGAGCAAGGAGGTGGTGAAACGCAATGTGGACAGTGAAGTGGCGGTGGAGGAGTTGATCGGACTGCTGAAAGAAAGCGGAGTGTGGGTGGAGCCGGCGGCTGTTTGAAACCATCGGGTTGACTGCAGTAAGAAGGCTGCAACAGTTTAATAGCGCCTTAAGATTGCGCGCTGATAACTGCGCACCCCATATGTTTTCACTTTTGGGATCGTGCTGTCTCCTCCGCCTGTAAGGGCAATGGGACGTTCCTGGTAATTGTAAAACTCAACCGTCAGGCTGTCGCCACTGAGCCAGCAATTATTTATTATGGTATTACCCTGTACCGTAAAAACACCGGTGAAACGATCGCCCACCAGGAACTGGTCCATCACGATGCTGTTGCGCTCATCGATCAGCCAATGGCCTTTTGATTTGTCGAATGGTTTGAGTAAGTAAGGCCTGTTATCGGATTGCTGGCTGCCGTAAATGAGTCGCCAACTGTAATGATCCGTGCTGTCTTCCGGGAGGATATGTAATTCCATTGGTACGGGATCGCGCTGCACCAACCCCTGGTGCCAGTGTAAAATGCCTTTCCATTTTCCCACCCAATTTTTGGGGAAATCATTCCTTTCCTGTGCTGCCACCTTGATAGAACAATAACTGCATAAGATCACCAACAACAGGATTTTCAGGCATGTATTCATATACGCAATATTACATATTCCACCCAGCATTTTGCGCGATGGCTATGACCGTTAGTCCTTCCGGTCCCCGATGGACTAAAAAAAGTTTATTTTTTTTTGGGGTAAGGTCCGTTTTTCATTTTCTCTTCATGATCGCATTCTAG
>CBFGLD010000155.1:0-7201 GCA_965649495.1 uncultured Flavihumibacter sp.
GCGCCAGTAGGGCACCAGGGTGGTGTGTGCCGAGCCGGTAACGGGGTCTTCGTTTATACCTGACTGTGGGGCGAAGAAGCGGCTCACGAAATCGCAGTTTTTGCCGGGGGCGGTGATGATCAGTCCGCGGGCCTCCAGTTGCGCGATCTTTTCCAGGTTGGGCACAGCGTCCAGCACTTCGGCACGGGAACCGTAGACCAGCATATAATCCGTTTTGCCTTTATAGGCTTCCAGCGGAACGGCGTTGGTGCAGGAGCGCAGGAGGGCGGTGATCTCTACGGGATGGAAGGAGTCGGCGGGAAAGTTCAGCGACAGGAGGTCATCGTTCCTGCGAACGGTAAGCCGGCCGCTGCGGGGCGACTGGAAGACCAGTTCCTTGGCGGGGTGGTTTTCCTGTTCGAATAAGACATGGGCGGCGGCCAGGGTGGCATGGCGGCAGAGGTCCACCTCCACGGTGGGGGTGAACCAGCGGATCCCGAAGTGATCGCCCGAGGGCACGTAAAAAACCGTTTCCGCCAGGTTGTTCTCCAGGGCGATGGACTGCAGGAGATCGTCGGTTAGCCATTCCTGTAAGGGAACCACGGCGGCGGGGTTACCGGTAAAAACATCTTTCGCAAAAGCATCCACCTGGTAGATCGTGAGTTTCATGAAACTAAAGTTCGTTTTCGCCCTAAAGATACGGGAGGGGCACGGGGTTACCACTATGTTTGGCAGCAGCGGCGTAGCTTTGCAGCAACAGCTATATGAACCACGGCGCCCTCGACATCTTCAAAGAGTACCTGCAGACGCATACCGCCATTACGGATGCGCAGTTTGACCAGTTGCGGCCGGAGCTGCTGGCGCGGCGCTATGAGAAAGGGCAGCTCCTGGGGCGGCCCGGGGATACGGAGGGTTATGGGTATTTCGTGGCGGCGGGGCTGTTACGGTCTTATACCATCGATGGGCGCGACAAAGAGCATATCCTGCAGTTTGCGCCGGAGCACTGGTGGATGGCGGACCGCGACAACCTCTATTTCCGGCAGCCCGCCACGCTTTACATAGAGGTGATCGAGGAGGCGGAGCTGGTATTGATGAAGAAGGATTTCCTGGACCGGGCGCAGGAGGCCTGCAAGGACATGGCGCGCTTCAATGTGCTGTTGCTGCACAATTTCATCCGGTTCCAGCAGCGGCGGATCAGCCAGTTGCTGGGAGCCACGGCCGAAGAAAGGTACCTGGACTTTATCACGCTGTATCCCAATGTGCTGTTGCGGGTGCCGCAGCATATGGTGGCCTCCTACCTTGGCATAACGCCCGAAAGCCTGAGCCGGGTACGGCGGGAGCTGGCAGAGCGTCATCGTTCTAAATGAGGGTGGGCGGCAGTGGTTTGGGTCCGGAAGGGGCGGATGGATCTTACCATAGGATAATAACCGTTGTGCGGGCAGTGGCGACCTTTGTGTCAAATCAAAGCAATCATGAAAAAGACGATCAAGCAGGTATTCCCCCGCCCGGTAAAGCCCGGCATGGTGGGTGACGGGTTCCGGGTATTCAATTACATTCCCGCTGCGGTGCTGCAGCCGGCCATCAGTCCCTTCCTGATGCTCGATTTCAATGCAGCCTGGGATTTCGGTCCATCCGAGCATATACGGGGTGTGGATGTGCACCCGCACAAAGGTTTCGAGACGGTGACCATTGCCTACCAGGGCAGCGTGGCGCACTACGACAGTACGGGCAGCAGGGGGGTGATCCATCCCGGCGACGTGCAGTGGATGACGGCGGGTAAGGGCATCCTGCACAAGGAATTCCACGAAGAGCAGTTTTCGAGGTCGGGCGGACCCTTTGAGATGGTGCAGCTGTGGGTCAACCTGCCGGCAAAGGACAAGGGCGTGGAGCCGCATTACCAGGCGATCACGGCCGATATGATGGGCAAGATCCGGTTGGAAGATAACGGCGGGGTGGTGAACGTAATTGCGGGTACCGCCAACGGGGTGGAGGGCCCGGCCAGCACCTATACACCGGTGAACCTTTTTGATATCCGGTTGAATGTGGGTGGCGCCTTCCGCACCACGGTGCCGGCAACCCATCATACGGCGTTGCTGGTGGTGAGTGGCAGCGTGGAGGTGAACGGAACGGCGGTGCCGGAGCATGCGTTTGTATTGTTCGGCCAGGAAGGGGAGGAGATCGCCGTTGTGGCGGGTGCGGACAGCAAGGTGTTGCTGCTGAGCGGCGAGCCCATCCAGGAGCCGATAGCCAGTTACGGACCTTTTGTGATGAACACGCAGGCCGAGATCCGCGAGGCCATCATGGATTACAACCTGGGGAAGTTCGGGGTATTGGATTGATAGAATGCAATCCGTTAACGATGCAATTGGTACATTTAGGAAGTTAACGGAAATCATATGTACCTACAGCCATCCCTACGCGCGTTCCTGATGCTGGTCCTTGTAATGGTATCGGTGGAAGGGAGTGCCCAGGACAAACAGGAGCTGGCCGTCCTCCGCGCCACGCAGGAGTTCCTGCAAGCTTTCAATCGTTTCGAGTGGGAGAAGTTTCGGTTGTCCTTCACCGATGATGCCACGATGTTCCACCCGGTATGGGAGCAGGGTCGCCGGCGGGTGGGGCGGCAGGAGGTGGAAGCCACCTGGCTGGAGGTGTTCCCGGAGTTTAAGGATACGGCCAATTTCCGGCAGATGCAGATCGAGCCGCGGGACCTGCGGGTGCAGGTCTACGGGAAGAGCGCGGTGGTGAGTTTCCATTTGGGCGAGGGCCGGCAGCACCTGGCGCGGCGGACCCTGGTGTGGGTGAAGCAGAAGGGCAGGTGGAAGATCGCGCACCTGCACGCTTCTTTTGTGCAGGCGCCGGCGGAGCCGGTGAGTGGTGCTTCCGGCACCACCGCGGTAAAGGTGTACACCTCCGATATCGATCATTTTTGGGAAGCCTATGACAGCATCCGCACCACGCGCGACAGCCTGCAGCAGTTACGTTATATCCGGGAACTGTACATCAATAAGGGCACGGAGGGCTTAAAGGCCTTCATGCAGTTACGGGATTACAGCGATGTGTACTGGGTGAAGCTGATCAACCGGCTACCCAAATTCTGGAATTCCATTCGTCCGAATACCCTGTCGGTGAAGGGGAAGGCAGCCGAGATAGAGCGCAGCATCCAGCGGTTGAAAGTATTGTATCCCGGCCTGCGCGAGGCGAAGATGTATTTTACGGTCGGCGGCCTGCGGTCGGGGGGCACCACGATGAACGATATGGTGCTGGTGGGAACGGAGATCGCTACGGGTACTGCCTCCACGGATGTGTCGGAGTTCCCGGATCCCTGGCTGGCGGGGGTATTCCGGGAGCAGCGGCTGGACAATATCGTTCCCCTCAATATTCACGAGTATGTACATACGCAGCAGAAGCAGGTAGCCACACAGAACCTGCTGGGAGCCTGTATCCGGGAGGGTGCCTGCGATTTTATTGCCGAGCTGGTGATGGGTGAGCCGCTGGGTAACAACTACCTGCGTTACGGGCGGCAGCAGGATGCGGTGCTGAAAGAGAAGTTCCGCAATGACATGTACACGACGGACTACCGCGACTGGTTGTACAACGGCGCCAATGCGGGAACGATGGCGGACCTGGGTTACTATATGGGGTATGCGATCTGCGAAAGTTATTACCGCAATGCGGCGGACAAGGCGCTGGCGGTGAAAGAGATCATTGAGCTGGATCATTCGGATGCGGATGCGGTGCGGGCCTTCCTGAACCGGTCGGGTTATTACGGGAAGCCACATTGAGATTGCAAATCTGATAGAAATTTATCATATTAGCGGATCAATCACCCCCATTTAACCCCTGCAGCTCGATATGAAAAAGATCCTTCTTTACGGCGGCGCCACGATTGCGCTCATCCTGTTAGGTGCTTTTCTCTTTATACAGATCGGCGGCATCCCGTCGTATGCGGTGGCGAAGCCGGCCATTACGCTGAAGAACGATTCGGCCACGCTGGCTACCGGAAAAAAATACGTGAGCATGCTTTGTGCCAGTTGCCATATGAATCCCGAAACGAGGCAGCTAACGGGCAGGCATATGTCGGATGCGCCGAAGGAATTCGGCACGATCTATTCCCCCAATATTACGCAGGACAAGACCTATGGGATCGGCGACTGGACACCCGGTGAGATCCTGTACCTGTTGCGCACGGGCATCAAGCGCGACGGGAAATATGCGCCGCCCTATATGGCCAAGCTGCCGGTGATGTCGGACGAGGACATTACGGCCATCATCTCTTTTTTGAAATCGGACGACCCGATGGTGGCGCCCCAGGCGGTGGCGGACCGTCCCACGGAGCCCTCCTTCCTGACGAAGATGCTGACGCGGGTAGCTTTCAAGCCCTTCGAGATGCCGGCGGCGCCCATTGCGGGTCCGGATAGTAGTGATGTGGTGGTGCTGGGGGCTTACCTGGCCAAGAACCTGGAATGTTTCAGTTGCCATTCGGCCGATTTCAAGACCAATGATTTTTTGCATCCCGAGAAGAGCGAAGGATATTTTGGCGGGGGCAACAAGCCTTTGAACCACGAGGGCGGGGTGATGCCCACGCCCAACCTGACGCCGGATGTGGCCACGGGCATCGGCAGCTGGACAGCGGAAAAGTTTGTGCAGGCGCTGAAGACGGGCATTGTGGAAGGGCAGCCGGCATTACGGTATCCCATGCAGCCCTATACGCAGTTGACGGACCGCGAGGCGGCGGCTATATATGCTTATTTGAAAACCATTCCACCCATCAGTAATAAAGTAGAGCGGGCTAAGCCGGAGTAAGCACACTACTGTCGCGTATGATCAGTTTCGCCGCCACCACCTGGTGGATGGGTTTCGCTTTTTTGTCGCCCAGCACGCGGACCAGCAGTTTCACCGCTTGTTCCCCGATCTCTTTGAGGTTTTGTTCGATGTAGGTGAGGGGGGAGTAGAAATAATCAAAAGCATCCCGCTGGTCAAAGCTTACCAGTCCCAGTTCATCGGGCACCACCAGTTTCATTTTATGGATGACGTTAAGGGCGGCCATGCCGGTGACGTTGTTGACGAAGAAGAGCGCGTCGGCACGGTCGCTGCGCGACAGCAGTTTCGTCAGCGCGTTACGGATCCCTTTTTCCACGTCGTGGAAGTCCACTTTCTGCAGGAAGCCGGCGGGCACTTTGATGCCGTGGTCTTTCAGCGCTTGTTTGTACCCGTTAATACGGTCGTCCATGTGTTCAAAGCCGGAGCGGAAGGCGATCATGCCCACCTGGCGGTAGCCCTGTTGCAGGAGGTGGGAGACGGCCTGGTAGGCGATGTCAAAGTTATTGATGGTAACGGTATTGGAGGGGATGGAAGAGAAGTAGCGGTCTACCAGTACGAAGGGCATGCCGGCGGCCTGCAGTTTCAGCACCTGTTGTTCGGAGCCGTCTACGGGGGTGATGATGATGCCATCCACCTGCCGGGTGAGCAGGGTATCGATGAGGCGTTCCGATTTTTCCGATTCTTCGTAGTGGCAGCCGATGATGACGGTGTAGCCGGCGGCCTGGGCTTCTTTTTCGATGATGCTGGCGAGGTTACCGAAGAAGGGGTTGCTGATGTCTTCCAGCACCAGGCCGATGGTTTTGGTGGTACCGGATTTGAGGCTGCGGGCGATGAAGCTGGGTTGGTAGTTGAGGCGGGCTGCGACGGCGCGTACTTTGGCGGCCATTTCCTCGCTGATCTTAAAGTCCTTGTATTTATTGTTGAGCACGTAGGAGACGGTGGCGATGGAGATGCCGGCTTCGCGTGCGATGTCTTTGATGGAGGGTTTTTTATTCATGTTATATGGCTGCTTATGAAGCGCGGGCGGTGATGCCCCGCAAAATTAGTTGGAAAGGAGGAAGGAGTACAAATAAAATATCCGGCGGTACAAAGGACTTTTTTACACTTTTTTTAAAATATTTTTTGGCGATCCAAATTATGGCTCTAAATTAGTTAAACGATTAAGTTAAACGATTAAGTAACCTGAATTTATTTTCGGTTCCCGTTTTAACCGACGTTTTCGCACTGCTTAGCATTCATCATTGAGAGAGCCATATGAAAAGTAAAACCAAACTACTGCCACCGGCAAGGTCCCAGTTAGGGTTGCCGGATCATCTGTACGCTGCCACCGGGAGGTGCCGCGTTGATTCCCCTTATTTAATTAACCGACTTTAAATCTTAACCATGATTGGTGTATCCAAACACGCCCATACTATGGGCGCCAGGCTGCTTATGCCCTGTTGTTGGCTGCTGATGCTGCTATTGACCAACCTGGGGACCCAGGAATTACAGGCGCAGAACAGCGCCGGTTCGAACGATGCGGCGCGTTCCAACGAGACTGCCAGCATTTCCGGTGTGGTGCGCGACCGTGCCGGTATTTATCTTACCAATGTTTCCGTGATGGTAACGGGTACCAGCAGGGGAACCGTTACCAATGCCAAAGGCGAATTCAATATTCGTGCAGGCAAGACCGATAGTCTCACCATCAGTATGGTGGGTTACCACCCGCAGACCGTAAATGTGGGCAATAATACCATGTTCTATTTCACTATGGAATCCGAGGAAGGCTCGCTGAACGACGTGGTGGTGGTGGGTTTCGGCCGCCAGCGCAAGATCAGTGTAATTGGTGCGCAGAGTACCATCAATCCCGAGGAGCTGAAACTTCCCGTGGCCAATATCAATACGATGCTGGCGGGGCGGATCAACGGGGTAATCGGGGTACAGCGGTCGGGGCAGCCGGGCCGTAACAGCGCCGATATCTGGATCCGCGGCATCTCCACTTTCGGCGGGGGCTCGTCGGCTCCGTTGATTTTAGTGGACGGCGTAGAGCGATCCATCAATAATATCGATCCGCAGGACATTGCCAGTTTCACCGTGTTGAAGGATGCGGCAGGAACGGCTGTGTACGGGGTACGCGGTGCCAACGGGGTGGTGCTGATCACCACCAAGACCGGCAAGGTAGGCAAGCCCAAAGTGTCTATCGATTACAGCGAGGGCATCAGCACGCTGGTGAAGGTTCCCGAGATGGCCGATGCCCGCACGTATATGGAGGCGGCCAACGAGTCGTTCACCACGCGCGGCGGCATCCACTCGGAGGTCGTCGTGGAGTACGTGGGCGCTCGCTCGGAGGCGGACAATGAGTGATCGTGCGGGCGGCGTCCGGATCGCGAAGGATTTTCACTGGGAGATGGGGCACCGGCTA
>CBFGLD010000156.1:0-7200 GCA_965649495.1 uncultured Flavihumibacter sp.
GTTACGGAAGAACCGGCTTTCCAGTTGCGGACCGATATTCTGAAATCAATCTCCCCCATCCCTATCCCGTCCCTCAAGGATATTGAACCCCGCACGGACGAAATGCCCGTCTTTGAACCCTACCATACCATCGACTATTTTGCATCACAAGGGATCCGGCTCAGTAATGAGTTACCTACCGACAAGCTGGGAAAACAGCTTAAAAGCTTTACCGACTGGATCAAAACCATGAAAAAGCTTCCACAGGGTACACTTGAAAAACAGTTGGAAACCACCGGTAGCAGTGAAAACATCCAGGCCATGGCTGCCGATTCGGTGGAAATGAAGGAAGTTGTGACTGAAACCATGGCAGAAGTACTGGCAATGCAGGGAAATAAAGCCAAAGCAATGGAGTTGTACCATAAATTAAGTTTGGCTTATCCCGACAAATCCGCTTATTTTGCGGCACAAATTGAAAAATTAAAACATAGATAAGATGACCATTCTCTTCCTGATCTTAGTAACCCTGGCTAGTGTGATACTGGGCTTCATCATTCTCGTTCAAAACCCCAAGGGGGGTGGATTGGCAGGAAGCGTGGCAGGCCTCAGCAACCAATTCATGGGAGTGAAACAAACCACTGACGTACTGGAAAAAGGCACCTGGATCTTTGCCACTGTGGTGGCTTTGCTCTGCCTTTTTAGTGCCATGTTCATACCCAAAACAGTGGGCAAGGATAACAACCTCCTGGAGCAACTGAATACCAAACCGGCTGTTACCACGCCCATCCAGACACCTGCACAACCAAATGCCCAACCGCTGGTACCAGCGCCTGCACCGGCTACAACACCTGCAGATTCTGGTAAATAATATTTCAGGACCTTACATCCGGAACCCTGCCGCATGGCAGGGTTTTTTCTTTATTTTACACAGCAATCGGGAATCCATGAAAAGAATCATCTTGCTCCTCCTCCTACTATTGATCCTGGCCGGTAGCCTTGTAGCCTGGCTGGTGGCGGGCCCCGGTACGGGCTTCACCAAAAAAACCTATTATCTGGAAATACCCACCGGAAGCACTTATTCTGACCTGTTAGCCCGACTGGAAAATGATACGGTGGTGAAACACCCGGGCATTTTCAGGATGACGGCTTCGCAACTCGGTTATCCCGAAAAAGTGAAGGCTGGGCGTTATGCCATTTCACGTGGCAGCAGCATTCTGTCCATCGTGCGTAAGTTACGCAACGGCCAGCAGGAGCCCGTGAACCTGGTCATCACTAAACTTCGCACCCGCGAAGACTTAGCTTCGCTGGCTGCCCGAAAACTGGAGTTTGATTCCACCGCCATGATGGCATTCCTCCTAAATAATGACTCACTGAAAGCCTATGGGCTTGACAGCAACACCGTGATGGCAGGAGTATTGCCCGATACCTATACTTATTACTGGAATACCACCCCATCGCGCGTCATGGGGAAGATCCTGAAATCACGAGAGGAATTCTGGAATGCTACGCGCAGACAACAGGCGCAGGCACTCAACCTGAATCCCGAACAAGTGGTCACACTCGCATCCATCGTGGAAGAAGAAACCAATAAAAACGAGGAAAAGGATACCATCGCCAGTGTTTACCTGAACCGGCTCAATAAGGGAATGCGCCTGGGGGCAGACCCCACCGTGAAATTCGCGCTGCGTGATTTTGGCCTTCGCAGGATCTATAATAAACACCTGGCGGTGGAATCACCTTACAATACCTACCGGGTAACGGGACTGCCGCCCGGGCCTATTTGCACGCCACAGAAAGTTACCATCGATGCCGTACTCAGGGCTCCCTCTACCAACTACCTCTTCTTTGTGGCCCGGCCCGATTTCTCCGGTTACCATGTTTTTGCAGAAGACTACCAGCAACACCTGAAATATGCCAGAGAATACCAGGCCGCCCTGGACACCTACCTGAAAAAAAAGAACCAGCCGGAAGATTTAGGCAACGGAAAATGATTAAGCTGGAACGTATCATACTGGAATGGTCGCCCGTTAGTTTTTTGGTGAACAAGAGCAAGAAGATCTCCCTGCCCGGTTTTGAAGGATTGCCCCTGTATGATGTGGTGACGTTTTTTTTGCAGCAGGTACGGAAAGTGGGTCTAAACGACCGGGCTGCCGCTATTTCATTCAACCTGCTCATGGCTATCCCGGCAGGTATGATATTCCTGGCTACCCTGATTCCGTATATGCCCTTTTCCACCCGCATCAAGGAGGAACTTTTGCTGCTTACCCGGGATATCACACCAAACCAGAACACCTATATCATGGTGTCAGAATTCCTGGAAGATTTCCTGGAAACCCCGAGATCCGGATTGCTTTCGGTGGGTTTCCTGCTGGCCGTATTCTATGCCTCCAATGCAGTGCTGGGCATCATGCGAACTTTCAATAAATCGCTGTTGTATGCCACCAGCAGGAATTTCCTGCTGAGCCGCTGGGTGGCTGTACGTATTACCACCATCCTGATATTCCTGATCCTATCCGCCATCGTTTTGCTAATGGCCCAGGGTAACTTACTGGCATGGGTACTGGAAAAGCTGGATATCAATACCCCGCTGGTAAGTTGGATGGTAGCCAACCTGCGATGGATATTTATCATCGCACTGGTTTATTACAGTATTGCCATTATATATAAATATGTACCGGCCATACATGAACGATGGCAACTCTCTTCACCCGGAACCATCCTGGCAACGGCGCTCATCATCCTGACTACCCTCGGCTTTTCTTTTTGGGTGAACACATTCGGAAATTTTAACAAGTTCTATGGCTCCATTGGCACATTGCTGATCCTGATGCTGCTGATCTACTTCAGTTCCCTGGTATTGCTGATCGGTTATGAGCTCAACGTTAGTATTCATTCTCTCAAGATGATGGCTGCAGAGCGGGAAAGGAAGGAAGCCATTCAGCAACAGCCATCTTAAAAAATTTTCCGAACTTTAATAACCCAGGGAAACCAGGTTTTCATTCATCCATAAAAAGAAGGACATGAAATATTTACTGTTAAGCACCCTTGCTGCTTTAATGATGGCATTCGGTCTTCAGCAAGCTTCATTGCCCATCGGCTCCGCCATACCTATGGCTGACACCAAAATGAAAGACGTTTCAGGTAAGATCGTTTCACTTGCCGACATCAAAACAACTAATGGACTGCTCGTGATGTTCAGTTGCAATACCTGCCCCTATGTGATTAAGAACCAGGCAAGGACACGCGAAATAAGTTCCTACGCCCAGGACAAAAATATCGGGGTGATTCTACTCAACTCCAATGAAGGCTCCCGCGGTAAAGAAGACTCCTATAATGCTATGCAGAGCTATGCCAAAAAGCAGGGTTACCAATGGCCCTATACCATCGACAGTAATAACGAACTGGCAAATGCCTTTGGTGCTGCAAGAACACCTGAAGTATTCCTGTTCAATGGGCATGGCAAACTGGTGTACCACGGCGCCATTGACGATAGTCCTGCCGACGAATCCAAAATTTCACGTAAGCATTTACGTGAGGCTATCAACGAGATGTTATCAGGCAGTGATATTTCTGTTAAAGAAACCAGGTCGGTCGGTTGTGGTATCAAGCGAAAAAGCTAATGTGCTCAGCGTACCAGCTCTTCAAAAGCCTCGATGACCTGTGGACCCGTCATCGGCCGCCCCACGAAACGCCGGTAGTTACTGGAACGATTCACGAATAAAGTTACCGGCATGGCCCCCTCCCACAAGGGGTCTATCCTGGGACAAAATGTATCCGCATTGGTTTCATCCAGCCAGAAATGCGTAGCATCCCCAAATGCCTTTTTCCGAAGGAAGCTTTCCACTTTTGCCGGGTAATAATCAGGCAGGTCCAGGCTGACCAGTACCAGTTCCACGCCCGGATGCGCATTCCTGGATTGTATAAAAAATGGAATTTCCTCTATGCACGACTTGCAAAACGTGGCCCAAAAATTGACGACAAGAGGTCTATCGCTCTTCTGTATATATTGCTCCAGTTCGTCGATGGATACTTTTTTGACTTGCTGTGCGTTAAGTGCCAGGCAAGCACCTGATACCAGTAATAACAGCATAATCTGTTTCATATTCACAATTTAAAAAGAATCCAGCCGGTTGGTATCGCTAAATTAGCAGGGCATGATTTTTTGACGGAACAAACCGGTAAATTTTAACAATATGGGGAAGAAAATTCTGATCATCACCGCCATCGTTCTGGGCTCCTTGCTGGCCATTGCTGCTGCAGTGCCTTTGCTTTTCAGCGATAAACTAAAAAAAATAGCGGAACAGGAGCTGAATAAACAGCTGATCGCCCCCACATCTTTCCAGGATGTTTCCGTCTCATTCTTCCGGCACTTTCCAAAGCTGAGCTTGGGACTGGATCAATTATATATCGGGGGGCCTGAACCCTTTTCAGGGGATACATTACTGGCGGCTGACCGGTTAGACATTGCCGTTAATCTCTTCAGCCTGCTGGGTTCCGGCCCCGTGAAAGTCACCCATGTCACATTGAATCAACCCGACATCCACCTGATGGTAAACCGGGATGGTAGTGTCAACTGGGACATTTTGAAACCATCGGAGGATTCGCAGACTTCGGATACTTCCACCCAGGAAGTTTCTGTTAACCTTGATAAGTATGAAATCATCGACGGGAGGTTGCGGTACGACGATGAACAAGCCGATATGCATATGGATATCAGTCAGCTAAACCATTCGGGAAGCGGTAACCTTAGTGCAGACAAGTTCTTACTCAAAACTTCCACAACAGCAGGTGCCGCCAGCTTCGACTACGACAATATCCCCTACCTGTTGCAAACAAAAGCGATCGTTGATGCGGATGTGAATGTGGACCTGACACAAAACAAATACAGTTTTGCCCAGGCAAGCGCCACGCTGAACGATATGAAGCTTAACGCTGACGGTTTTTTCCAACTGGTGGATGACTCCACCTATAATATGGACTTCCAATTCACTACACCTTCCAACAATTTCAGGGATATCCTTTCACTGGTACCGGCAGTCTATAAAAAAGATTTTGCCAACCTGGATACCAAAGGATCCGCTTCTTTCGATGGATTTGTGAAAGGAGTGTACGCCCCGGGAAGGTTGCCCGCCTATTCAGTAAATGCTTCCATAAAAGATGGATATTTCAAATATCCCGATCTCCCCAAACCTGTAAAAGACATCAACCTGCAACTGAAAGCATCTAACGTAGACGGACAACTGGACAATACGGTCCTCGATATATCCAATGCTTCGCTGAAATTTGGGGATGAACCCTTTAGCTTCCGGGTTCACTATACAAATCCCGAAACCATTCAATACCTGGATGCCGCCGCTAAAGGTAAACTCGACCTTTCCACTATCGGGCAATTTGTCAAGCTGGATGAGGGTACCCGGATCAGCGGTCAACTGAATGCTGACATCGCCGCCAAGGGAAACCTGAATGTGGTATTACAACAACAGCCAGGGCCCTTCCAGGCAAACGGCTTCTTTGAACTCAGGAACCTGATGTATGCCAGCAGCGAGTTCCCCCAACCCATCCGAAATACCAGCGCCCTGGTCAAAGTCAGCAACCCTGATGGGCAACCCGACAACACGGTGGTGAGTATTCCTTCAGGGCATGCCGAATTTGGTGAGGATAAGATCGATTTTAGCCTGTTACTGACCAAACCGGCTACCGATCCCACTTTTGATGCAACGGCAAAAGGGGGCTTCCAACTCGACAGGGTAAAACAATTTTACAACTTTGAACCGGGAACCAGCCTGGATGGTCACCTGGATGCGGATATCCGTATTAAAGGCAGCAAGTCAATGATAGACCGCGAACAATACGATGCCCTCCAGGCTTCCGGCACCGTGGTAGCCAATAACCTGGTCTACAAGACCCCGGATTATAAGGAAGGATTTCTTTTAAAGAACGCGGTATTCAGCCTGGCTCCCAGGGATATCACCGTTAGCGGTGCACAGGGTTCTTTCATGCAGACGGATTTCAGTGCAGATGGAAGCCTCCATAACGCTATAGGGTATGCGCTGAAAGACCAGCCCCTGAGCGGCACCTTGAATGTTCATGCAGGAAAAGTAAACCTCAACCAGTGGATGGGAACACAACCCCCTTCCACTGCCAGCTCCCCTGCTGATTCAAAACCATTTGAAGTGCCTGCCAACATTCGCTTTGCGTTACAGACGGATGCAACGGAAGTTCTTTACGACGATGTATCTTATAAAAATGTAAAAGGTTCCCTGGATATTGCCAATGAAACCGTAACCCTGAAAGACCTGAGCATGGAGTCACTGGGTGGTATCATAAAACTCAATGGGTCTTATTCCACCCGTGAAAACAAATCCAAGCCGGCTATCAGCATGGCCTACCAGCTGCTGAACCTGGATGTACAACAAACTTTTAAGGCCTTCAACACCGTCAGGCTCCTGATGCCCATCGGGGAATTCATCTCCGGCCGCCTCAATTCCGGCTTATCCCTTACGGGCCGGCTGGGTGAACAGATGATGCCCGATTTTGGATCCTTATCGGGCAATGGGATGGTTCTGTTGATGGAAGGTTTCCTTAGTAAATTCAAACCACTGGAACTGCTGGGCGACAAACTTAAAATTGATGAGCTGAAAGCGATCAGTGTAAAAGATGTGAAGCAATACTTCGAGTTTGTTAATGGTAAAGTGCTGGTGAAACCCTTCACTGTCAAAATAAAAGATATTGATATGGAAGTAGGGGGAATGCACGGCTTCGACCAATCCATCGATTATGTTATCAACCTGAAGATCCCACGTGGGAAACTCGGCAGCGGTGCCAACCAGGTGGTAGATGGACTGGTGGGTGAACTGACCCAAAAAGGTATCCCCGTAAAACTGGGGGAAACCATCAGCCTGAAAGTAAATATGGGGGGGTCGATCAAAAGTCCAACCCTGAGCTATAACCTGGCCGAAGCGGGTTCCAGCATTGCCAGTGATATAAAAGACCTGGCAAAGGATCTCGCCATGGAGCAAAAGGCCAAAGCCGACAGCATTGCCGGTGTAGCCAAACAGCGGGCAAAGGATTCCCTGGAAGCTATAAAACAAAAGGCTATACAGGAGGCTAAAAACAAGGTAAAGGAACAGATCTTTGGCCGCGATACCACCCGGACCAGAGATACCCTGGTGGCTGGTAAAGATTCCAGCCGCCCCGCTGTTCCTCAAAAAGCTACTGAAG
>CBFGLD010000157.1:0-7169 GCA_965649495.1 uncultured Flavihumibacter sp.
ACCATCCTGGTTAATACATCCGCACCGGATGCCTTTACAGCAATCCAAAATTTCAGAGGCTGGTGGTCACAGGAAATTGAAGGAAATACCAATAAGTTGGGAGAGACCTTTTTTTATCATTACAAGGATGTGCACCTCTGTAAGATCAGGTTGGTGGAGCGGGAGGAAAATAAAAAGCTGGTATACCAGGTACTGGATAACGAGTTCAACTTTATAAAAGATAAAACGGAGTGGGTAAACACCCGCTTGATATTTGAATTACAACCCCTGGGTAACAAAACTGAAATTACCTTTACTCACGAGGGACTGGTACCAGCATATGAATGCTATGCTGTTTGCCAGGATGCCTGGACAAGTTACATTCAGGGTAGTTTAAAAGAATTTATTGAAACCGGTACCGGGAAACCCAATGGGAAAGAAGGCGGATTGAACGCTGAATTAGTGGAGAAGTGGGGACTACCCGCAAAATGACCTACTGCCTGCCCATCATACCCCATCCTCATACTGCACTGCTATTACTGTCTGAAAAGTTGGACTTTAACTTCCGGATATTTATCTTTGTCGCTAAGATAATTAAGGACCAGGTAAATTATGGGCGGAAGAAAGAAGGTTGAACTCGTCAGAAAGATCAGTCAGCAATTTGCTTATTCTTCTCTGCAGCTGCATGAGACCATAGCGCGTAAAGCTGGATTTCATGGGACTGACCACAAGTATTTAGGCTTCTTTTTGCAAAAGGGAAGTCTCACAGCCGGAGAACTTGCTGCATTGACCGGACTCACCACTGGTGCCGTAACCGGATTGATCGACCGGTTTGAAAAAAGAGGGTTAGTTACCCGAACAGCTGCGGAAAACGATAGGCGGAAAGTGATCGTGGTTCCTGATACGGATAAAATTTTATCATTGATGAAACCACTCTATCAAACCTTCCAAAAAGATTCGGATAAACTGCTGTCTGCCTTTTCGGATGAAGAATTACAGGTGATAGAAAACTATCTGCACAAAGCTATTGCACTGGCGATGGAAACAACTAAAAGAGTGGGCTCTTGAATAAACCATATGCAACTATGAATAAAAACCAAACTGCCAACGACCCGAACGGCAACATGCCTACGCTCTTCCGGCAAACGTATTTTCATGGTACGAAGGCGGAGCTCAACATCGGTGACCTGGTGCAGGTGGGATTTCAGTGTAATTACGAAGAAAGGCTGTTAAGCCATGTGTACGTGACCGCTACCTTGCACACCGCTATTCTTGGGGCGCAACTGGCTGCCGGAGACAAACAGGAGAGAATATACCTCGTGGAAGCAACAGGTGCCGTTGAAGATGACCCCAACGTAACCGACAAGAAATTCCCCGGCAATCCATCGCTGTCTTATCGTTCGAAGGAACCGTTCAGAGTAGTGGGCGAAGTAACCATCTGGCAAGGCCACTCAGCCGAACAAATTCAAACCATCAAAAACGGGCTGCAAAAAATGAAAGAACAAGGTTTGGGAGGTATCATAGATTGAATGCCCCTTCCTTTTCAAATCCCTTTTTCCCCGCGCCGGACTGTGAGAGGAACCGGAGCGGTAGAGGAGTGGGTTGTAGTCAGGTAACTATCAGGCTTATGTCAGGGAAAATCAGCTAAAGTCAGGAAGCGGTCAGGTAAAAGTCAGAGGGCTGTCTGGTAATCGCCGGGAAGGGGTCTGGTAACAGCCAGGAAATCACCAGGTAAAATGAAAAGATTTCTATCTCTCCTTTTTAACTATACAAGTAGCCTGTTTAACGGGTTCCAAAAATTACCTGAAAAACACAATGCGTCAATTTGGTAATTGACCGAATGGCGAAGTCGTTTTTTTCGTTGGATTATGAATCTCGAAAATTGTTTAATTTAGATTAGTGAACCTTTTGGACAAATATTCAGATGCTATTAAAGAACTTTGTGCAAAATACAAGGTAAGAGAGTTATACGCCTTTGGTTCTGTGCTTGGGTCAGATTTCAAAGAGAATAGTGATATTGATTTATTAGTCAATTTCAACAAAATGGACTTGGCTAGCTATACGAACAATTACTTCAGTTTTAAGTTTTCATTGGAAGAATTGTTTAAAAGGCCTGTGGACTTAATTGAAGAGAGTGCATTGAAGAATCCCTATTTTAAGGCGTCTATTTCAAATACCAGGAAATTAGTTTATGGAAATTGAAATTAAGACATGGTTGTATGATATTTTAAATGCTATCAACGAAATCGATGGCTTTTTTAACGAAGTCCCTAAAGAGTTTAGTGCATACAAAAATGATATCCGAACACGACGCGCAGTCGAAAGGAATTTAGAAATTATCGGAGAGGCTACAAATAGGATTCTCCATAATAATGATGCGATTCAGTTGTCCTATGCCCGACAAATTGTTTCCACCCGGAATAGAATAATTCACGGCTATGATCACGTTTCAGACGAAATCATATGGGGTATAGTAACAGAATATTTACCTGTTCTTCAAGTGGAGGTAATTGAATTATTAAGTGAGTAAGTACCTTAACAGTTTTCCCGTTGCTGGACCTAATGCAATATATTAAAATAAGACCCTGCAAATTGCTCCCTGTATTGCATTCGTTAATCCGGCATATTATTATTATAGATGTTGAAAATATGGCTCGATCAAACAGGTTAGGAGAAGCTCCGCTGTAAAACTGAACTATGGAGACAAGGAGTATGCAGAACTGAGCAGATAAGCATAAATTGTCCATCCAATGAATAACGAAGTTTTATTTTTAGAAAGACAGAAATTCAAACAATGGTGGCTTTGGTTGATTCTGCTGGGTGTTAACGCCCTATTTCTTTCGGGCCTTATTAAACAGGTCATTGGCGGGCAACCATTTGGAGACAAGCCCATGAGTAACACGGGACTCATTATAGCTACTGGCTTTACATTTCTGCTTACCCTTTTTTTTCTTAATCTGAGACTGGATACTATTATCAGAAAAGACGGAATTTATGTTCGGTTTTTCCCCTTTCACATAAAGTTCAAATATTTTGCCTGGGATACATTGACCAAATCATATGTTAGAAAATATTCGGCAGTTAGTGAATATGGTGGTTGGGGCTTAAGACTTGGCGTATTTGGAAAAGGAAGAGCCTATAATGTATCTGGTAACAAAGGATTACAACTTGAAAGGAATAATAATCAAAAACTACTGATTGGAACAAACAAGCCCGACGAATTGATGGAAATATTGAACCAGCTTGGACAAGTAAAGCAATGATGTAAGTGCCTTTCAGTTGAAAGAAAAAAGGTAGCCGCTATTGTGGCGCCATTGGCGACTTATTTAACTTTGATTAAGTGCTGTCTGGTGTCCTGTTTGGTATCTTTTAAGAAATAATGAAAGACATGGATTTTATCAACAGGAAAACAATGATTACCTTTTTTACGCTACTGTTGAGTTCATTAAAAAGTTTCTTCTCAATTAAATGGACTACAAAATTAATGAACGCCCAACAGTAAGTATTGGCACAAGCAGGGCCAGACATATCTTAAGTTGGTTAGCTACGGGTAGGAGATACATATCTGGGGCTGTGAGGTATTGCCGAAAACAGTTAAATTTGTTCAGGACGCTTAATTTCCTAATTTTAATACATGAGTTATCAAAAATATATAGAGATTAAGGCAGATAAACGCTTTGGTCAACCTTGTATCATTAATACAAGGATAACTGTTTTTGATATCTTAAGTTGGTTAGCTGCTGGTATGACCTTTTCAGAAATCACGGAAGATTATCCTGAAATCAAAGAGGAACATATCAAAGCCGCTTTATCATTTGCTGCTGAAAGAGAACACGTTCTTAGGATTGCCTCGTGAAACTTCTTTTTGATCAAAACATATCATATCGAATATTAAATTCTTTGCCCGAAGAGTTTAAAGACAGCAAACACGTAAGTTCCTTAGGACTTAATAATGCATCAGATTTTGAAATCTGGAATTATGCTAAAAGATCTGGGTTTGCAATTGTTTCGTTTGATTCAGATTTTATTAATCTTGCAGCGCTTTACGGTCACCCACCAAAAGTCCTTTTTATCAAAACGGGGAACAGGAAAACACTGCAATTATCAAATCTGTTAACTCAAAAGAGAACCCTCATCGTTGCTTTCCTAAATGATGAAAAATATGGAGATATGGCCTGCCTCGAAATTATAGATAATCCCCCAGAGCCTCTCTGAACGCTTTCCCGAGCCTGTCTACACGCTGTCTCCATGCTGCCGCAAAGCTTCCCCGATGCTGGTTTACTGCCGCCCCGAGGCTTCCCCGAGGCTGGTTCAATGCAGGAATCATGCTGAAATCATGCAGAAATCATGCTATCGCAATGCTGAAAAACTACGCCAATGGCGGCCCTATAGACACCGCGAACGACCGGTTTTGGAGCAAAATGGCGGCGAATGATCTTGTCAGTTGTACCCGAATGGCTGTTATCAGTCCCGCACCTCTTCGAAATCGATATAATCGCTCTTGCGGGGTGCGTCCTGTCCCCGGCTTTCCGGCTTCACATGGGCTCCGCCACCAGCCTGGGACCCGGCGCCATACTGCCCGCCGGCCTGGTAGCCTTGCTGCGCCCGCATCTGGGCTTCCATTTGCTCCTGCGCCGCCTTGAACTGCCGCCGCACATTCCGGGTGGCCCGGGTTACCGGCAGCAGGAACCCAAACACAAACCGGTACGCTATATAAGCCAGGAAAAATAAGAGTGCAAATTTTATCAGTGACATAGCCAAACAAAGGTACATCCATTCGGATGATGTTTTTGTTAATCTTGCCCCGCAGCTTATTTGGAAGGAATACTACTATTACCTTACATTTGCAGCGGAAAAAGAATCAAGCGAAGGGAACGGAAGCGTTCCCTTCTTCTATTTTATCGTGGAAAAAGAAACATTAATACAGTCCGTAAGCGCCTTCCTCCAGGAACTGCTGGAAAGCGATCCCGACAGCTTCCTGGTGGAAGTGCGGGTGAAGCCTACCAACAATATCAAGGTTTACCTGGATGCCGACACCGGTATCAGCATCGCCCGCTGTGTGAACGTCAACCGCGCCCTCTATAAGAAGATCGAAGAGGCCGGCTGGTTCCCCGAAGGTGACTTTTCACTGGAGGTCAGCTCACCGGGACTGGATGAACCGCTCAAAATGTGGCGGCAGTACAAGAAGAATGTGGGCCGCAGCATCGAAGTGACCCTGCTGGACGGTTCGGTTATCAGCGGTAAGCTGCTGGAGGTCACGGAAGACGGCATCGTGGTGGAAGAAACCAGGGGTAAAAACAAGAAGAAGGAAGTGATCTCGCATTCCTTATTATTTGATAATATCAAACAAACAAAAATTCAGGTAGTATTTTAAATATTCACTACAATGGCAAGTATCAATTTGATTGAAGCATTCCAGGATTTCAAGGACGCGGAGAATATTGACCGTCCCACCATGATGAAAGTTGTGGAAGACGTTTTCAAGACCCTGCTGCGTAAGAAGTTTGGGGCCGACGACAATTTCGACGTGATCGTGAACGCTGAAAAAGGTGACCTGGAGATCGTTCGCAGGCGTACCATCGTGGAAGACGGGGAAGTGGAAGATCCGCTGGCCCAGATCGCCTACAGCGATGCCGTGAAGATAGAGCCCGACTACGAAGTGGGGGAGGAATTGTACGAGGAAGTGGATATCCTGGATTTCGGACGCCGCGCCATCCTGGCCGCCAAGCAAACCCTGGCCAGCCGCATCAGCGACCTGAAGAAGAATGTATTGGTCAAAAAATACGGTGACCGCGTAGGGGATATCATCAATGCGGAAGTATACCAGGTCTGGAAAAAGGAGATCCTGCTGCTGGACGAAGAGGGCAATGAACTGATCCTCCCCAAAAGCGAGCAGATACCCCAGGATTATTTCAAGAAAGGCGAGACCATCCGCGCCGTGGTGAAAAAGGTGGAACTGAAAAATAATAGTCCCGTCATCATATTATCTCGTACCAGTCCGCTTTTCCTTGCTAAATTGCTGGAAATTGAGGTCCCCGAGATCTTTGACGGCCTGATCGTGATCAAAAAGATCGTTCGCGAACCGGGCGAAAGAGCCAAAGTGGCGGTTGAATCTTATGATGACCGCATTGATCCTGTAGGTGCTTGTGTGGGTATGAAGGGAAGCAGGATCCATGGCATTGTACGGGAGCTGAAGAACGAGAACATCGACGTGATCAACTTCACCAATAATATCCAGCTCCTGATCCAGCGCGCACTTACCCCCGCCAAGATCACCAGCATGGAACTGGACAACGAAAAGCACCATGTAAATGTATTCCTGAAGCCCGACCAGGTTTCCCTGGCTATTGGACGTAAGGGCGTCAATATCAAACTGGCCCAGGAATTGACCGGGTTTACCATTGACGTGTTCCGCGACAATGAGGGCGAACCGGAAGAGTACGATATCGACCTGGATGAATTCAGCGACGAGATCGAAACCTGGATCATTGATGAATTAAAACGTATTGGTTGTGATACGGCACGCAGCGTTTTAGACCTTACGGTTGACGAATTAGAAAGAAGGACCGACCTGGAGCGTGAAACGATTGAAGACGTGAAGCGCATTGTAGAGGAAGAGTTCGAAAAAGAATAAATACTGTTCACACAGAAAGTTTAAATGGCAGAAACAACAACACCCAGATTGATGGCTGCGGCCAAGGAGTTCAACATCGGTAAAGACACACTGGTGGACTTCCTGGCGAGCAAAGGTTTTGACCGCGAGGATCTGAAACCTACGTCCAGGCTCACCGAGGACATGTACAATGCCCTCCAGCGTGAGTTCCAGGGCGACAAGGTTGCCAAGATCAAGAGCGACCAGATCGACCTGCCCAAGGGCAGCGTACAGGAGAAGAAGCGGAAGGAGGAAGAGGATATCAGCATTCGTAAGGAAGTGAAAAAAGCGGAGCCTGTCAAAGAAGAGAAGCCCGCTGAAGTTCCCGCTCCGGCCCCTGTACAAAAAGAAGAAGCGCCTGCCGCCGCCCCCGTGGCGAAGGAAGAAGCGCCGGCTCCTGCGGAGGCTCCGGCTGCTGCAGAGGTTCCGGCGCCTGCTGAACCGGTAGCGCCCGCCGCGCCGGTGGCGGAGGAGAAAGCTCCCGAAGAGCCGCAGGTTGAAAAGCCCGCCGCACTGGAAGGTCCCCGCATCATCGACA
>CBFGLD010000158.1:0-7123 GCA_965649495.1 uncultured Flavihumibacter sp.
CCAGTTCATCCACCACGTCGTCCACAAAATCCAGCAGCTCATAAATCAAAACCGGCGTATTCACTTCCTCTTCTTTCCCAAAATCGATGAGCCTTCCGTCAAGGCCGTAGCGACTTGCCCGCCATTTGTTTTCATTGATGAGGGCCCTTGAATACTGGATATAATTCATGTTATTGGTGCGCAACTTGTAAATCTTGGCGCAGATAGCCTGGAAAAGGGCTGCTATGATAATGGTCTCATGAGTGGTAAGCGGTACATCGCAGATGCGGAATTCCACCGTATTAAAAAATGGATGCACCCGAAGGTCCCACCAGATCTTCTTGGCATTGTCGATGCAGTTGGTCTTCACCAGCATCTTGATGTAATTATCGTAATCCTCAATGGTGGCAAAGTATTCGGGTATTCCTGTCCGTGGAAATTTGTCGAATACCTTTGTCCGGAAGGATTTATACCCGGTCTGCCTGCCTTCCCAGAATGGGGAGTTCGTGCTGAGGGCGTAAATATGCGGCAGGAAATAGCGCGTGCTGTTGGCAATATGGTTGGCCATCTCACGGCTTTCCATACCCACGTGCACATGCAAACCGAAAATGAGATTACTCCTGGCGGCTTCCTGTAATTCATTGACGATCTCACTGTAACGCACATGGTCCGTAATGAGCTGGCTTTCCCAGTGACTGAATGGGTGGGTGCCCGCCGCGCCCATGGTAAAACCCAGATCTTCCGCTACAGCTGAGATGGTCCTGCGCAAGGTGGCTACATCGTGCAGCGCCTCGTCAATGTTGCGGCAGATATCGGTTCCTACCTCCACCACCGCCTGGTGCATTTCGGCCTTTACCTTGTCCTTGATGATCTTTTGTCCCTCCAGTACAATTTTCTGTTCGTGGCTTTTGAGCTCACGGCTCTGGGGATCAATCACCATGTACTCTTCTTCCACTCCCAGTGTAAACTGTTGGTAATTGATGGATGACATAGCAATGTTGGTTATAGGGTCAGATCAATGGTTGTTTGGCGGCACTGCGTTTTACGTATTCACCCCAGGTGAGGTTATCCGCCCCCGGCGTATGTGACATGGCTTTCTCGATGGCATAGTTGGCGGCTGTTTCCACTACCCACGCAAAATTATCCTCTCCCACACTTTTCACTTCAGCATCCGGTGCCGGGTTGCAAAAATCAATGGCGTAAGGGATGCCATCCCGCAGCGCCAGCTCTACCGTATTGAAATCGTAGCCCAGGTACCGGTTGATCTGCAACACGATCTCTTCCATCTGCGCCAGCCGTTCCGGGCTGGGAGTGAAACCTGCCTGGTACCGAAGGTGATGCGGGTTGCGGGGTTCATAGGGCATGATGTGTACATGTTTCCCGCCAATGCAGTAACACCGGTAGTATTCATCAAATACGATCTCTTCCTGCAACAACATCACCAGTTGCCCTGTTTCATTATGCTTTTCATAAAAATCCTCCATACTGGTGAGCTTGTACACATTCTTCCATCCCCCGCCGGCAAAGGGTTTCATATAAGCCGGAAAACCAACGTACTCGAATATGCCTTCCCAATCCAATGGGTATGCCAGGTTGCTGAACGACTGGTCCGTAGTATCGGTTGGTAACTCCCGGGAGGGTAGGATAACGGTCTTGGGTACCGGAACACCAATACGGGTGGCCAGGCAGTTATTAAAGAACTTTTCGTCCGCACTCCACCAAAACGGGTTATTGATGACAGCTGTTCCGCAAAGCGCGGCATTCTTGAGGTAAGCACGGTAAAAAGGAACGTCCTGGGAAATCCGGTCTATGATCACCGCATATTCCGTGGCCTCCCCCTGCATCACCTTGTCGATCCTCACCGGTTCGGCTACCACCCCGTCTATATTCTTGCTGTTGACGCGCTCGATAAAGGCCATGGGAAAGCTGCGTTCCTGGCCGAAAAGAATGCCAATCTTTTTCATAAGTAGCTGTCAGTTTAATAGTTGCTAACTGTTGTCAATATACTATAAATTGTCAGAAAACCCTTATTTTCATCGCTACCAATAATTGTGTTGTACCAAGATATGATGGAACGGATGTGCCCTGAAAAAAAACGATCTTTTGAAGTGTTGAACCTGGAAATTCACTCGCACCTGCTGCATCGCAAGGTCCTGGTAGATATCTGGAAACCTGCTTTCCTGCCGCCGGGAGTGAAACCATCTCTGCTGCTGATCAACGATGGACAAGATATGCCCTCACTGAAACTGAGCTCCATGCTGGAAAAACTGCAGCGGGCCGGTGAACTGGTGCCACTCGTTTGCGTGGGCATCCATGCCGGCGAAGACCGGAGGCTGGAATACGGTACCGCCGGTGTGCCCGATTACCTCAACCGCGGCAACCGCGCAGCACACTATACCTCCTTCGTTTTCGAAGAACTGCTGCCCACCGTCCGCTCGCAAACCGGAATAGGGGAGTATGCCCAAAAAATGTTCGCGGGGTTTTCGCTCGGCGGACTCAGTGCCCTGGATATCGTGTGGGCTCACCCGCACGAATTTACTCATGTGGGAGTTTTCTCCGGCTCCCTGTGGTGGCGAACCATCGATCAGGACGACCCCAGCTACGACGACGACCAACACCGCATCATGCACCAACTGGTCCGGAAGGGATCTTACGCCCCCTGGCTGAAATTCTTTTTCATGACCGGCACCCTCGATGAAACCAACGACCGCAATAACAACGGCATCATCGATTCCATTGACGATACACTGGGACTGATGCAGGAACTGGAGCGAAAAGGATATGACCGCAACCACGACATGGTTTACCTGGAACTGGCCGACGGCCGCCACGATGTAGCCACCTGGGCCCGCGCCATGCCACAGTTCCTCCGCTGGATCTCCGGGAAATAATCTCCGACTACGTTCATCAATCAAAAGGCCGCCTCATTTATTGAGGCGGCCTTTTGATTGGTATCAGCTGCTATTATCAGAAGTTGAAACGAACACCCAGCTGGCTGGTCCAGCGGCTGCTGTTGAACACACCATCACTTACGGTATAAGGCTTACCGCTTGCAGGCGGGGTAAACCGGTAACGGGGAGTCATATCAGCGTTGTAACCCCTGAAATCCAACAGGCGGTAGTTGTCGTTCGTAGCAAAGTACTGACGACCCCAGTCACGGTTCAGCATATTCGTAAAGTTGAATATGTCGTAAGACACCTGGAACTGGTAGGTCTTCTTCGCAATACGGATGTTGAAGTCCTGCTGGATCTTCAGGTCGATCACATGCGTGAAAGGCAGACGTGCACCGTTCCTTTCAGCATACTGCCCGCGGCGCTTGCTCAGGTAATCATCGTTTTCAATGTAATCATTGAACAAGGTCCACTGCTGGGCCGGAGTGAGGTCACCGTTTTGCTCGAACAGGATCTCGCTGCTGTTCTGGGGAACATAAATCAGGTCGTTGTCCTCAAAGTTGTCGAAGTCGCGGATCATACCACGTGACATCACATAACTGAATGGAGCTCCGCTCTGGCCGTTGTACACCAGCGAGAAGGTGGTAGCCAACGCCTTATTGGCATAGGTGATCTTCTTGGCTATATAAGCATTGAAACGGTGGGCAATGTCAAAATCACTCACACTGCGGGTCATGAAGTTGCGGCCATATACTGTTTCCATATACCGCCACTGGGAACTGTTCTGTGAACTGGTTCCTTCGTTCAGCACCACGGAATTTCCATAGGTGTAGTTGGCGTTGAAGGCAAACCCATTTCTCCAGGCCTTGTCAACAGTAAAGGTGAAGTTATAAGCGAATCCTTTCTTCTCGTCGTTATTGTACAACAGGTATACGCCGGTATAGGGATTGCTGCCGTCCGCACGCATGGGAATCGCTTTGGGGAAGTTACCGCTCAGGTCATACACCGGGCGTACATCCGCTCCTTTTGACTCCAATGAGGGGGGCAGGATATTTACCTGCTCGTAAGCGATCTCGTTGATATTCTTGGTGAATACCCCTTCAATGCTCAGCTTCCATCCACCCTGCAGGTTCTTGTCCACTCCCAAAGAAGTACGCAATACCTTATTCAGGCGGAAGTCTTTGGCGATCAGGTTTACTTCTCCGGAAGGTACCCTCGCCGTACGGCCGATATCTGCCAAAGTATACTGGTCAAATGGATCGGGACGGAAAGCCAGGTCAGAACCATTCATGCCCGCAATGCTGATGCCGTTGTTATTGTACACACCACCAGGCCATACCAGGGGAACGCGACCCGTAAAGGTTCCAATGCCACCACGGATGGTAAGGTTCTCTTCGCCAATCTTATAGGTGAACCCTACGCGGGGGTTGATAGACCACTTGGGATCACTGATCTGTCCGCTACGGGCACCACGCAGGTCGTAGTACTGGCTGATAGCGGCAGCAGCGGTATCATTAAAGAAATTGTCGGTGCGGGGATCATCCAGGTAAATGGTATTGTCGGCACGCACACCCAGGTTCAGGGTGAAATTATCCGTTACCTTGATCTCGTCGTTTACAAAAAAGCCAAGACGCAGGGTGGAGAATTCTGCTGCCGCATTCGTGCTTTCATCACCGGTTTTTCCCGGGTCAAGCAGCGAGTAACTGCGGTTATACGTCCTTGACGGAGCTCCTGTCAGGAAGTCCTCCAGGCTGTTGAACTGGTAAGATCCATAGTTCTGGCGGATAAAGATATTGTAAGAATCGCTCAGCTCATTGTCGGTACCAAATGAAAGCGTGTGCTTGCCACGGTACAGTTTGAACACATCAAAGAAAGCGATATTGCTCTGCGTTAGTTTGTTGCCGGTTGAGAATTCTTCCGTACCGAAAACGATCCTGCCACCACCATCGGTTATGCTTACCCGTGGGAAAGCGCTTCCGATGGGGCCGCGGTCATCCACCACATCGGTGAAGGTGATCAGCAAACGGTTATTGGAACTGTTGTTGAAACGGCTGTTCAGCTCCAATGAACCGGAATTGGTCTTATTGGGCATGATATAACCGTTGTTATAAAAGTTGATGGTTCCATTGGAACTGCGGCTGGTATTGAACCGCTCCGCACTGTTGTAACGGTAGCTCAGGCTCAGCTTATGACGGGTATTGATGTTCCAGTCCAGCTTGGCTGCCACACGGTCGGCATCCAGTTTCTCGGCGTTGTCCAGGTATCCACCCGGATCATACCCGTATTCGTTCCTCAGGAAAGTGGCCAGGCCATCCAGGTCCGACTGGGAGGCATCGCCGTCATAATTGTTGAAATCAAAAGGCTGCGGACGCGTATCACGCTGCATCTCCGCATTCAGGAAATAAAACAGTTTATTCTTGATGATGGGGCCGCCCACACGGAAACCATAGGTCTTATTGCTGAAATCACTCAGCTTGGTTGCCGCATCCTTATCCACTCCCGGCGTTTTACCGCTCAGGTCCTGGTTGCGGAAGAAATAATAGATGCTTCCCGTGAAATCATTGGTTCCACTGCGGGTAATGGCATTGATGCCACCGCCGGTGAAATTACCCAGCGAAGCGTCGTATGGTGATACCACTACCTGGAACTGGTCAATCGCATCAATGGAGATCGGAGGTGCTCCGGTCTGTCCACCATTGGTGCCACTGGCTGCCAGTCCGAATACGTCGTTGTTCACCGCACCATCTATATAAAAAGAATTGTACCGGTTGTTCTGCCCGGCAATGGCCACACCACCATCCCCTGTGATCTTGGCCTGGGGTACAAAACGAAGAAAATCCGATATGTTACGGCCTACTGTAGGCAGGTTCGCGATCTTATCGCGGCCTACGGATGTTTCGGTGCCTCCCTTGCCGGTCTCCCGGGCACGGGCACGACCCGCAACCACAACCTCGGTCAGCTCGGCCGACTTGTCGGCTAAGCGGAAGTTCTGCTGCTCGGTCTCCCCAAGGTCTACAAAAATGTCTTCCCTGGTTACGGTCTCAAAGCCAACAAAAGATACCGCCACCCGGTAAGGGCCGCCGGGATTGATGTTGGCCAGGTCGAAACGGCCGCCGGTTCGAGTTGCAGCTGTGTAAACCGTTCCGGTGGGCACATGGGTAACGGTCACCGTAGCGCCCACGAGGGCTTCGCCCGAAGCGGATTTTACCGATCCGCTCATGCTACTGGTCGTTACCTGAGCCGTTGTGCTGATCGCGAATGCCAGGAAAAGGCACACTAATCGGACAATTCTCTGAATAAGCATAATGTGTATGTTTTACAAATTTTGGTGCAAAGAAAATGAATAATCGGCATCTGGCATTAGGACTATGTTAACAAATTGTAACCGGCGGGTAGTTTTAATGTTGTGCCATGAAATATACCCAATCACCCCGAGCCCCCCGCCAATGCCACCATCCGCCCTGCAGACAACCATTCCCCGATTCCTGCTGCTTCATGAACATAAGCCCCTGATAATCGTTAGTTTTGCAGTAAATTCTTTTTATGCTGGACAGTATCGAAAGCGCCATTGAAGATATCCGCCTCGGGAAAATGCTGATCGTGGTGGATGATGAAGACCGTGAGAATGAAGGTGATTTTGTCATCGCCGCCCGGCATGTAACCCCCGAAGTCATCAATTTTATGAGTAAAGAGGGGCGGGGACTGATCTGCGCCACCCTCATGGAAGACCGCTGTGAAGAGCTGAAGCTTGACATGATGGTCAATACCAATACCGCACTCCACGAAACCGCCTTTACCGTATCGGTCGACCTGCTGGGCCACGGCTGCACCACCGGCATCTCCGCCCAGGACCGGGCCCGTACCATCCTGGCACTCATCGACCCCGCCACCAAACCGGAAGACCTGGGGCGGCCGGGACATATATTCCCCCTTCGTGCCAAAAAAGGCGGCGTACTGCGCCGGGCCGGACATACCGAAGCGACCATTGACCTGGCCCGGCTGGCCGGACTGGAACCCGCCGGCGTGCTGGTAGAGATCCTCAACGAAGACGGCTCCATGGCCCGCCTGCCCCAACTGGAACAGCTCTCCAAAAAACTGGGGATAAAAATCATTTCCATCAAGGACCTCATCGAATACCGCATCAAACGCGATACCCTTATCGAAGAGGTGGTGCGGGTTGACATGCCCACCAAATACGGCCACTTTAAAATGGTGGCATTTAAAGAAAAACACACCCTCAACGAACACATCGC
>CBFGLD010000159.1:0-6967 GCA_965649495.1 uncultured Flavihumibacter sp.
ACAGGAACTTCCGGGCAAATTTCAACTACAAAAAGTGGATGGTGGCGTACATACCAATGTCATGAAAACCATGAAAGTGGATGCCCTCCCGCATTTCTTCATCTATAAGGATGGTAAACAGGTTTGGCAAAAACAAGGTATCGTCAGTTTAGAGGAGTTAAAGGCTGCCCTGCAGTAATATCCTTTGCACTGTAAAGATCCCGGATCACTACACTGGCACACATGCAGCCAAAAATGGCCGGCATATAACTGATGGTTCCTATCAGTGATTTTTTGGGATAAGCCTTCTCCGTTTCGATGATTCTTTCCTGGTCCACCTCCTCCGGTGAGAATACCACTTTTATGTTTTTACGGATTCCCAGCTTATTCAGCTTTTTCCGTACATAACGGGCTAAGTTACACTGGTAAGTCTGATCCAGGGTAGTAATCGACACCTGCAGGGGATCTACTTTACCCCCGGCACCCAGGGAACTCACTACCGGTATACCCCGGTCTACGCAGGCTTTCAGAAAAAATACCTTTGGCGAAAGGGTGTCAATGCAATCCACGGCATAATCGTATGACTGTGCCTCCAGGATCTCCTGGGTCCGCTCTTCCCGGATATATTCAGCGATTACGGTCAGCTGTAGGGCCGGGTTGATGTCGCGCAGCCTTTCTGCCATCACTTCTGCCTTTAACTGTTTCTCGCGGGAATGAAGGGCGGGTATCTGCCGGTTGCAGTTGCTGAGATCCACTACATCCGCATCTACAACGGTCATCTTGCCCACACCGGCACGGGCAATCATCTCGGCGCAGATACCTCCCACTCCACCCAATCCAACCACCAGTACATTTTTTGACATCAGGGTTTCAACTGGTTCATCGCCCAATAATAACTGTGTCCGGGAAAGCCAGTATGGGATCATATCTTAATTGTTAAACGGGCAAAATTAAGGGGAAAAACCTGACGGTTGGATGCACTAATCTTCCGTAATTTGCTGCCTGTGACATGATCTCACCAGCTACCATACAACAGATCCTCAACCGTATCGACATTATTGATGTGGTGGGTAGTTTTGTTAAACTCAAAAAAAGGGGTACTAATTACCTGGGTCTTTGTCCGTTTCACAATGAGAAGACTCCCAGCTTCACGGTGTCACCCAATAAAGAAATTTACAAATGTTTCGGATGTGGTAAAAGCGGGAATACCATCAGCTTCGTAATGGAGCATGAAAAGTATTCTTATGTGGAAGCGCTCAAATGGCTGGCCAACCGGTACAACGTAGAGGTGGAAGAAACTGAGGTGAGTGCCGAAGTTCGTGCGCAGCAACAGGTGGCCGACAGCCTCTACATCCTGAATGGTTTTGCCCAGAAATATTTCAGCAACGTCTTGCTTAAGGATGAAGAAGGACAAGCCGTGGGGCTCGGATACCTGAAAGAAAGGGGGTTCCAGCAGGGCATTATCGAAAAATTCCAGCTGGGATACTGTAAAGAAGGGCGTAATGCCTTTGTTACAGAGGCCCTGGCCCAGCAATATAACCGGGAGCTCCTGGTAAAATCAGGGCTGGTAGCATTGCGCAACGATGAGCTGGTAGATAATTACCGGGGCAGGATCATTTTCCCGATCCATAATACCACAGGCAAGATCATTGGATTCGGAGCCCGTATCATCAAAAAAAATGATCGGGCCCCCAAATACATTAACACTCCGGAAAACGAGATCTACCTGAAGAGCCGTATTCTTTATGGAATGTATTTTGCCCGGCAGGTCATCGACAAATTGGATGAATGCCTCCTGGTTGAAGGGTATACGGATGTCATTTCCCTTCACCAGGCCGGTATTGAAAACGTAGTGGCCAGCGGGGGAACTTCCCTCACCACAGACCAGATCCGGCTGATCCGTAAATACACCAATAACCTCACCATTATATATGACGGGGATTCTGCCGGGGTAAAAGCTGCCTTGCGGGGACTCGACATGGCTCTGGAAGAAGGACTGAATGTTAAACTGGTGCTCATTCCCGATAAGGAGGACCCGGATAGTTATGTGAATAAGGTAGGTGCCGATGCCTTCCGGAGCTTTGTTGCAGAGAATAAAAAAGATTTTATCATTTTCCAGCTGGAAGTGGCCCTGAAAGATGCAGGTAACGACAGCCAGAAGAAGGCTGCAGTGGTCAACCAGATAGCCGAAACACTCTCCCGAATCAGCAAGGCAGAAGATTTCACCCGCCAGCAGGATTATATCCGGGAGTGTGCTGATATGCTGAAGATCGATGAGTCCGGCCTCAATAACCTTGTTAATAAATTTATTCGCGAAAAGATCAATAAGCTGGAGGCCAAACAAGTCCGGAACGACCTTCCTCCCGGGCAAGATGATATGCCTCCACCGATGGAATTTGAAACGGGTGCCCCCGACGAAAGCATCCAGCTATTCCTCAAGGATGAACTCCAGGAAAGGGCCGCCGTTCGCGTATTGATCGAGTTTGGAATCAAACCCTGGGATGAGCATCAGCGCGTTGCCGATCATATTTTCAGTGAATGGGTGGACGAAGACCTCTTTGACAACAAACAATTGCTGGATGTTATTCACACATATAAACTATGGTACGATGCAGGGCTGGAGCCAACAGCTAAAAACTTTTATTACCACGAAAACCAGGAATTAAGCGCCATCGTTGTTTCCCTGATGGAATTTCCCTATGAACTGAGCGACAAATGGAAGGACAAATTCCAAATGGCAGTCAGCAACCGGGAAGAAACTTACCGCGAAGAGGTGATCTCCACCCTGGGCTACCTGAAACTCCGCAAGATCAAGCGGTTGATCGAAGAGAACCAGAAAGACCTGGGAATACCGCATACACCGGAAGAACAGGTAACCCTGTTGGGAACGCACCAGGCGCTTAAGCAAATGGAAAGAGAACTCCTCAAAAGTTTGGGAACCGTTATCGTACGCTAAGGATGACCGTTAACATTATAATTTTTCAAACCTGGCCTGGAAAAACCGGAGGTACCTGGGTTCATAAACCATCTTCATTCCGCTGATCCGGTTACGTTTGTCATACACTCTTGCGGCTGATTCTGCAATCACGTCCATATGTGCCTGGGTATATACCCGCCGTGGTATCGTGAAACGAACCAGCTCCAGTTTTGGATGATAATTTTCACCATTGGCCTTCCTGCCGGCAGAAACGATTCCTCTTTCCATGGTGCGCACCCCGGAGTCAAGATAGATCTCTGCTGCCAGCGTTTGGGCCGGGTATTGTTCCTGGTCAATATGGGGCAGGAATTTCCGGGCATCCACAAATATTCCGTGTCCACCAATGGGCTTAACAATAGGAACGTTATACTCCATCATTTTCTCTCCCAGGTAGATTACTTGCCCAACCCTTGCCCTGATATGATCATCGTTTACGCTTTCCCGTATGCCGATAGCCATTGCCTCCATGTCCCTGCCCGCCAGTCCGCCGTATGTGTGCAACCCCTCATACACCACCACCAGGTTGCGGGCTTCTTCAAAAACATCCCAATCATTGATCGCCAGGAATCCGCCGATATTCACCAGCGCATCCTTCTTCGCACTCATGGTGGCTCCATCCGTTTGGGCGCAAATTTCTTTTACGATGCTTGCAATACTTTTATGGGAATACCCTTTCTCCTTTTGCTGGATGAAATAGGCGTTTTCAGCAACCCTGGTCATGTCATGAATGACGCGGATGCCATGGCTTCGCGTCAGCTTTCGCAGGGCTTTCAGGTTTTCCATGCTGATGGGTTGCCCTCCTGCCATATTCACACTGGTAGCAATGCTGACATAAGGTATCCTCTCCGCCCCATATTTCCGGATAAGTTTTTCCAGTTTTTCGAGGTCAGCATTTCCTTTGAATGGGAACTCATTTTCGGGATCATGGGCCTCATCAATGATGATATCCTCAAATTTCCCTCCCGCTAATTCCTGGTGCAGGCGCGTGGTGGTGAAATACATATTACCCGGAATGATATCTCCTTTTTTGATCAGTATTTTGGAAAGGATATTTTCCGCACCTCTTCCCTGGTGCGTGGGGACGAGGTATTTATATCCGTATACCTGCTGCACGGTTTCTTCCAGGTGATAAAAATTCCGGCTGCCGGCATAGGCTTCGTCGCCCAGCATCATTCCCGCCCATTGCTGGTCACTCATGGCCGATGTGCCGCTATCGGTCAACAGGTCGATATACACATCTTCGGAACGGAGTAAAAAAGTATTGAAGCCGGCTTCTTTAAGGGATTTACGGCGTTGGGCGGGACTGGTCATTTTCAGCAATTCCACCATTTTCATTTTATAGGGCTCCGCCCAGGATCTTTTTACAGCGGTTTTCATGACTTATTGTTTCAGGTTAGTAGTAATGGGTTCGAGTTTTGCGGTAAAGTGCCGTAGTAAGGTCGCTTCTTCGGTGATGGCTAGTCCCGCCAGTTCATTACGTTTATTAAATACTTCTATAACTACTTCCGCAACATAATCGATATGGCTTTGTGTATACACCCGTCGTGGAATGGCCAGCCGCACCAGTTCCATCATAGCCGGAACCAGGTCGCCGTTCGAATTGTATTTTCCAAACATCAGGCTGCCGATTTCCACCCCCCTTACCCCACCTTCCAGGTACAAGGCACAAGTAAGCACCTGGGCAGGGTATTGTTGCGGGGGAATATGGGGAAGGAATGCACTGGCATCCAGGTAAACGGCATGGCCTCCCGCGGGTTGCATCACAGGTACACCTGCATCCATCAATTTATTTGTCAGGTATTCCATACTCCGGATGCGGTACTTGAGATAATGTTCATCCATAACCTCCTGCAATCCTATGGCAATGGCTTCCAGGTCGCGGCCGGCCAACCCGCCGTATGTGGGGAAACCTTCCGTAATGATAAGGAGGTTGCGGCACTGGGTGGCCAGTTGGCTGTTGTGCATGGCAAGAAACCCACCGATATTGGCAAAAGCATCCTTTTTGGCACTCATCGTACATCCATCCGCGTAAGAGAATATTTCCCGGGCAATATCTTCTACCCGGTGATCCTGGTAGCCATCCTCCCGCAGTTTTATAAACCAGGAATTTTCCGCAAAGCGGCAGGCATCGAGGTAAAGCGGGATGCCGTAATGCGAGCAAATAGCCCGGACATCTTTTATGTTCTGCATACTCACCGGTTGACCACCCCCGGAATTATTGGTAATGGTCAGCAGGCAGAGTGGGATATTGCCAGCACCGGTTTCCTGGATGAATCGCTCCAATGCGGCAGTATCCAGGTTCCCTTTGAAGGGGGCAGGTAAACCAGGCTGTTTGCCCTCAGCACAAAGCAGGTCCACTGCCTGAGCGCCCGTAAACTCAATATTGGCCCTGGTGGTATCAAAAAAGGTATTGCTGACAAAATATTTACCACTGCCCCCCAGGATACTGAATAATATTTTTTCAGCTGCCCTTCCCTGGTGGGTGGGTATGATAAAGGGCATTTGCGTCAGGTTCCTGACAACTTTTTCGAATCGGAAAAAACTGGAACTTCCGGCATAGGATTCATCACCCAACATGATGCCAGCCCATTGCTGGCTGCTCATGGCACTGGTACCACTGTCCGTTAAAAGGTCGATCAGGACATCCTGTGCCGGTATATTGAAAGGATTATAAAAGGCGTCTTCCAGGATCTGTATCCGCTCTTCCCGCGTGGTAAAACGGATAGGCTCAACCGATTTGATCCGGAAGGGTTCAATGATAGTTTTCATAAATGAATTTATTATCAGGTCTAAGCTGGACCTCCAGGCATGACAGAATTAATTGCAGGGAGAAATGCAGATGGTGAAATGCAGGTAAGGTCAGGTAGGTTTCCTGATGATATTCTTCCAGATATTCATCCCGTGAAATTGAGGAAAAGGCGGGTATGATTTTATGACCCTGGTCAGGAACAAGGATGAGTTAGGATAAAAGGATGGGTATCCTTTTCCACAGCTAACAATTTAAATTCAACCCGAGAAATAAACGATGCTTACTTTTCAGCAGGATTGAGTTTTCCGGCCAGCAATTTTTCAACGGTGGCTGAAAGCCTGGTTTGCCGGGTCTCTTCTCTTTTGGCACTGGTGATCCATTGCACGTATTCCTTCTTGTTAGTGAAGGAAAGTTTTTCAAAGTGTTCCAGTGCTTTCCGGTGTTTTTTGAGCTGAAGTTGTTTCTGCAAAGATTCAGGAAGGGTAACGGTACGGCTGATAAAATCCACTCCTTCCACAGCGGCAGGCGTTCCGCCGTTGGCCGACGCGCGCGACATGGTTCTGATCTTTTCGCACTTCTTGAATCGTAAAGCGCTCCAAACAGAATCAAGTGCCACCTGCCGAACACCTTCATAACCGGCGTTCACCACTTTGTCCCAACTACAATCGCGGTTCAGGTTGGTCGCAATCTTGCTGGAACTTTTCGGATAGGCGATCCACAATTTGGCCTCATCATGCAATGCGGGCAGCACATCGTCTAAAATGCCATTCAATTGGTTTTGGTTAATCGCAAATACCAATGCAAAATCGATGCGGCGGCTGCGCAGCAACGGGGTCACATTCTTGGCAAAATTGAGCTTGCTGAATTGCTTCTCGATGGAGGAGGGTAAACCCTGGATGAGCAGATTTTTTTCTTCCTGATACTGTAATTTCTCGAATAAATGCTGCGTCATACCTGGTATAATTTAACTGAAGAGATAATTATAGCGGGAGGCAAATTTAAAAAAAATAAAGGGGTGTGCCAAGGAAATAGACAAAAAAATCCCGCCGGATTGCGGCGGGACCTGAATTTCATTGATTTATACCTGGTACCTTACATGCGGACCGGCTTGTAATATTTCATGGCTTCCGGCATCATTTTCTCCAATTGACGGATACGGGTTTCTTCAGCCGGGTGTGTACTGGCAAATTCCGGAGGACGCTGGCCCTGGTTCAGGGCTGCCATGCGTTTCCATAAAGGAATTGCCTCCTGCGGGTTATAAC
>CBFGLD010000160.1:0-6942 GCA_965649495.1 uncultured Flavihumibacter sp.
TAGTATTGTGGGCCAGGTAGGGCGCATAATAGGTGCGCTCAATAATTTTTGCCGCGCGCTTAAAGGCCGCTTCGGGATCGCCGTCTTTGCGCAGCACCTTAGCCGGCCTCGAGGCCATAGCAGTCATCAGCTGCCGGTGTTGGGTACTGCTCTCCGGCGCGCCGGGATATTTCACCTGCTGCTTTCCGCCCCAGGCATTGACGGTATGCAGGGCGTCGGGGCGCTGCTCCCATTCCACCTTCAAGGCCTTCTTTGCCTGCAACACCTCCCATGTGCTGCGGCCTACCACCACCACCATCTCGGGGAAGGAGGTGGTGTCAAAGCCGTTGCGCTCGTAGTCGTCGCCCAGGGTCTGCAGCACAAACACATCGGTGATGCCGGGCATGGCCCGCGCCGCCTGGTCGTCCAGCTTCTTCACCTTCTGCCCAAATGCCGGCGGATGCTCTACCATGGCCGTCAGCATGCCTTGCTCATAATGGTCGAGACTGTACAGCGCGGCCCCGGTAACGATCTTTTTTCCATCCACGTTGGCCTTGCTCTGCCCGATGATTTTGAAATCGGAGGGAGACTTCAGCGGCGGGTTTTCCGGAACAGGAAGGGTGGCCGCTTTGGCCGCCAGCTCGCCATAGCCGGCTTTCTTACCGCTGGCAGCATGGTACAGCACCCCTGCTTTGGTGGTGATCTCCGCTGCCGGCACCTTCCACTCGGCCGCGGCTGCCAGCACCAGCAACTGCCGGGCGGTGGCACCCGCTGTCCTCAGGGGTTTCCAGCCCTGGCGGATGCCCTGGCTGCCCCCGGTGAACTGGCGGTCGAACCGCTCGGGGTAGAAATCGGCCTGCTCTACCCGCACATCCTTCCAGTCCACATCCAGCTCTTCGGCCAGGATCATGGGCATCGAGGTCTTGACGTTGGAGCCGAACTCGGGATTGGCAGACTGCAAAGTCACCATCCCGTTATTACCGATCTTGATATAGTTGTTGAGGGGATACCAGTTTTCGGGCAGGGCAGCCTGCTCATCGCCGGCATCCACACAGCCGGCCAGCCAGCTGAAGCTGATCAGGAGGCCACCCCCGGCCAGCGCCGAGTTTTTGATGAAGCTGCGGCGGTTCAGATTGTTTTGCTTTTGCATATCAACTGTTTTTTGCGGCTGTATGGATGGCAGCCCGGATGCGTAAATAGGTTCCGCAGCGACAAATATTTCCATTCATCGCGGCATCGATATCGGCGTCGCTGGGGTTGGCGTTCTGCTCCAGCAGCGCCGCGGCACTCATGATCTGTCCCGCCTGGCAATACCCGCACTGCGGCACATCGTGCTGTAGCCAGGCCTGCTGCACGGGGTGATCGCCGTTCTCCGACAGCCCTTCAATAGTGGTCACCGCCTTATCGCCCACCGCCGATACCGGCGTGATGCAGGCCCGCGTGGCTACCCCATCGAGGTGGATGGTGCAGGCCCCGCACTGCGCTACCCCGCAGCCGTACTTGGTACCCACCAGTTGCAGGTGATCGCGCAATACCCAGAGCAGGGGGGTGGCGGGGTCCACATTTACCTCCCGCTTTTGTCGGTTTACTGTTAGTTGGATGATGGCCATGATCGTTTATTTTCAGTTGCTTATTTATTGGTTTGTTGCGCCTGCACGCCCGTATAGCGCTCGCCCACGATCTTCACTTTCTCAATGGCTGCCCGCAGGTCCGCCAGCTCGGTACCGCTGAAGGTATAGTCCGCCGCGCTCATATTCTCCTGCAGGTGTGCCGGCTTGGTAGTTCCGGGGATCGGCACGATCCAGGGCTGCTGCGCCAGCAGGAAGGCCAGCGCCACCTGTCCGGGCGTGAGCCCTCTCAAGTTACCGAATTCATAAAGGATATCGATCATGGCCCAGTTGGCTTTGATGGCATCGGGCTGGTAGCGGGGCAGGGTGGGACGGTTATCGTTCTCCGGGTTGTAGCGAGTCCGCTCATTGAGCATGCCCGAGAGGTAGCCGCGACTGAGGGGACTGTACGGCACAAAGCCGATGCCCAGCTCACCGCATACCGGGATCACATCTTTTTCCGGCTGCCGCGTCAGCAGGGAGTATTCGCTCTGCAGGGCCGTCACCGGCTGCACCGCATGGGCCTTGCGGATGCTGGCTGCATTGGCTTCGCTGAGTCCGAAATTCCGGACCTTACCTTCGGCGATCAGCTGCTTAACCGTTCCCGCCACCTCTTCCATGGGCACGGCGGGATCCACCCGGTGCTGGTAGAGCAGGTCGATGTAATCGGTCCGGAGGCGCCGGAGCGACTGCTCCACGACCTTGCGGATCTGCTGGGGGCGACTGTCGAGTCCCGCCAGCTTGTTGTCTTTTATGTTGAACCCGAACTTGGTAGCAATCAGGATGTCCTTGCGCACCGGCGCCAGCGCTTCGCCCACCAGCTCTTCGTTGCGCCAGGGGCCATAGGCTTCGGCGGTATCGAAAAAGTTGATGCCCAGGTCCACCGCCCGCCGCAGCAGGGCTACCATGTATTTTTTCTCTGGGATAAAACTGCGGTGATAACTCATGCCCATGCAGCCGAGTCCCACCGCGGAAACCGTGAGCTGATGGTTGCCGCTGCCCAGGGTGCGGGTAGGGATGGGGGTGAGGGAGGCGCCACTGTCGGCAGCCGTTGTCGTTGCAGCCGTTACTAAAGCGCCGGGTACCAGCAGCGCGCTTCCCAGGGCGGCGCCGGCTTTAAGAAAATTCCTTCGGGGATGATGGGTCATAATGTGAATATTTTAAGAAGCAAAGGCTGCTCCGGTAACCAATCCAACAAATTTCGCTTCCCGGAACCGTATCCCTTGTATACCCATTACGGATTGTCCTACCATTATTACTGGTTAGAGGGCCGGGGCGATGACAGCCCTTGTAAAGGGGGTAACTTTAAGGATCAAATCCCTCCACATGCAGGAAATCGTCAAACTGGAATCCGTAGCGCAGTACAACGCGATGCGAGGAGTGCCCACCCTCCACCCGCTGGTCACCATCCTGGACCTCTCCAAAGCGCAGCCCATGCCGGCTGCCCGCTTTCATTTCGGACTCTATGCCGTCTACCTCAAAGAGCTGCAGTGCGGCGAGCTGAGCTACGGCAGGGGGCACTACGATTACCAGGAAGGGACCCTGGTGTTTATTGCACCCGGACAAGTACTGGGGGTGCCGCCCAAAGTGAAGACCTTTGCCGCCAAAGGCTGGGCCCTGCTGTTCCACCCCGACCTGGTGAAGGGTACGCCGCTGGGTAAACACATCGGCGACTACCGTTTCTTTTCCTACGATGTGAATGAGGCCCTGCACCTCTCCGACAAAGAGCGGCAGATCGTGCTCGACTGCTTTGCCAAGATCGGCTACGAGCTGGAGCATGCCATCGACAAGCACAGCCGCAAGCTGATTGCCGCCAATATCGAGCTCTTCCTGAATTACTGCGAGCGCTTTTACGACCGCCAGTTCCTGACGCGCGACCAGGTGCACAAGGGCGTGCTGGAACGCTTTGAGCGCCTGCTGCAGGACTATTTCCGCTCGGGCCGCCCGCAGCAGCAGGGACTGCCAACCGTTGCCTGGTGTGCTTCGGAGCTGCACCTGTCGGCCAATTATTTCGGCGACCTGGTCAAAAAGGAATCGGGCATCACGGCGCAGGAATATATCCAGGCGGCAGTGATCGGCCAGGCCAAAGAACGCATACTCGCGGGTAGCCAGTCCTTCAGCGAGATCGCCTACGAACTCGGCTTCAAATACCCCCAGCATTTCAGTCGCCTCTTCAAGCAGCGGGTAGGAGTAACGCCACAGGCATACAGGGTGGAGATGAACTGATGGTGCGGGTGATCTTCCGCGAAAATGTTTCATCATTAACACCATGGTTGAATACTGGGTGCAAAAGAAAGTGGGTAAGATACCACAGAAGTTAGGTAGTAACTACTTCACCATTTAGCAAGGTACAACTGGTTTTGGTTGCGGTAAAATGAAACATCTCACTAGATCAACGACTGAAACTCTTTAAGAACACTTATTTTGTAGAATAAGAAAAAAAACTAGCTGAAATGATTGCTGGGATTAAGTTTTATCGGATAATAGATAATCATAACCGGATAATAATAATTTATAATAAATATTGAAATACCCACTTAGTGGTATTTTTTTATTCTGGGCATTGATTTATTTTTAAATATTAAACCTTGCCAAAATGATTTTAATTCGATTTACTAAGAATGCGGTGATTTATTGCTGTGTAATAATTTCCGCCATGTCAGTTAATTCTTGTAGCAAAGAGCAATCTCTTATGCAGGAAAATTCAGAATTCCAGAACGATGCAATTTCATTTTCAGATATAAGTAAAAAATCACCATCACCAAATAGAATTCCTACATATTGTAGCGAGCTTCAGAATCCATGCAATGATCCAGCGTGTGAACCATATTTTGATTGTGATCCAGCTCCAATTGAAACACCACAAATTTATTTGGAAGATTTTTTTAACAATTACGACAAGGCTTTGTTACAAAACCCCGATAGTAATATTGTTAAGAATTACTTAATACAGAAAAACAATGAGTTAATTAATATTTTGTGCACTTACTTTCCTAATACATATAAAAAGAGTGAGTTACGAGCAGATGATGTTTATGTAACATTAGCTGGTTTGACACATATGTTAGCTGAAGGGCAAGGCCATTTTTCTGGAAATAGTGTTACTGTTCTTAGAATTGCTATGGATTGGGGTTGTGTTGGTAATGTCCTAATGGGGCTCATAGATGTAGTTTCTTTAGTTGAAGATTATGTAAGTTTAATTCAAGGGGGGGGAACATGGACAACTGTGCGTGGATTATTATGGCGCACCTTAAAACGTTACGCTGGCTGGGTTGGTGTTGCTGGTGTAATTTATGAGATTAGTACAGAATGTACTACCATATGAGAATATATAAATATGTTTATTGCTATCGTTTCTATATATGTGTTAGTTTTAACGCTGCTTAAACTGGTCTACGTTATCTTCCAACCTAAGTGGTTGAGCCCGGCCCGTTTTGGTCCCCCCTCCCGGGTGATGATGGCCGTTTACTTGTTAGTGACGCTGCTGGTGCTGGCCATCCTGCTTTTGTCGAAGTTGGAGTTCCTGGCCATAGACATTTCGGTAAAAGAGTGGGCTTCTCCGAAAATGTTCCAGGGCGATCAAAGGAAAATGGTCATCGTGTTAGGGGTAGCTGCGCTGGCAACCATCCTTCACACCCTGGTAGAATACCGCATCCAAAAGAAGGCGGGTAAGAGCCCCAGGGAAAACCAATAGGGCCCACTTTAAAGGAGCGGCCAGACAAGGGCCAACAACCGCGCATCCTCCGCCCCGGTCGCCATGGGGTCCCCATGCGGTCCCCATGGGGTCCCCATAGGATCCCCATTTTCCGGCGGAGAAAAAACGGATACCATCCTTAATTTGACACATCAGATCAAAAATCGGCGAGCTTATAGGATGACTAATAGATGAGACTTAGGTTAGACTTAGATTAGACTGTTTTGGTTATACAAACCTTATAGAAAAAAGCAAGAAACGTTACAGAAACCTTACAGCCAGGCTTATAGAAAGCTTACAGCGAGCTTATAGAAATTGTCAACACTCAGCTTCTAAATACTTGCAATCCAATAGTTTAAAGATCCCGACTGCCTTCATAATGCCCTGCATTTGCTGAGAATTTGCCTGTAACCTGCCCCTAAACCAGGGAAAAAGCAGGAGCCGGATAGGGAAGCACTGCGGACTGAGTGCCTTTGGAGTGCCCAAATAGCAAGTAAAAAGCAGGTAAAAAGTATAGTTCAAGTGCCCAGGTACGGCGCGAATAAAAAAGTTCACGCAGGATGCCTGCGTGAACAACACCGCCCCTTACGGGATATCCAAAAAACACCAGTTGGTGAAAATGGTTTTATATTCCTTGAAGCCAGCGCCCTCTTTCCCTATCGGGAAGATCACAGATTGCGAGGATGTCGGGATGATATTCCCTAAATAAAATGTGACCCGCTTTTGCTCGGTTTCTCCCACCATCTTCCGGTAACCTAATTTTTTGTCGGCACTCACCACCGCTTCTGCCAGCACCAGGTTGCCGGCCGATGTGGTCGCCACCGTTTTCTCGCTGGCATCGCGACTAAGATTGGTTTCGTTATCGGTGTACAGGACCAGCAGCTCATTACCTCGACTGGTCGTTAAATAACCGGAGTTGGAAAGGGATGCCGTGGGCGATTGCACCAATTGAATGGCCCCGTTTCCGCTGCGGGCTGATCTCGAAAATTTGATGCGGCGCGGAATGGTCACATGATCCAGGCTGCTGCCATTTTTATCGGGGAAGAATACCAGCACAGGACCTACGTGGATGATGGTGGTGGCAACAGTATGGGTCTGGTTGTTGCGGTTGGGCGCAGAATTGGAAGTGTTGTAATTGACAGCCCGGGGACTGCCCGTTATTGCGATCGTCCCATTTTCCATTTCCACCAGAGCCGGTACAAAATTGTAGAGGAAGAAATCCTTCTTGCGCTTCTCTCCACCGCCGCTTTCAGCGATCGATTGAATGAAGTCCGGGGTGAACGGATAGGCCTGTGGCTTGGAGAGTTTCAGGGTATTCAGGTCCACCTGCGCCAGCAACAGCCCGGTACACCAGGGCTCTTCCGAATCGGTGGAACCGGCGCTGGAGTATACGTAGATGCTTTTACCATCGCGTCCTAAACTGGCGCGGGTGGATTGAGGCCTTAAACTACCGGTAGCGCTCAGGCGGCTTTCGGTTTTTTTGCCGTCGGCACCGATGCCGAGGATCTTCGTTTCCTGGTCACCGCGCAGCACCAGCAGGGTCTTATCGTCGTTGGTCAGCACGGCAGAAGGGATCTCAAAATCGGGAAGCGCTACCGGCGAGGTGACCTTCTTTACCACGCCCAGGTCCTTGTCCAGTATAGTTGTCTGGATCTTGTTGGG
>CBFGLD010000161.1:0-6937 GCA_965649495.1 uncultured Flavihumibacter sp.
CCGCCAATACTTACCTCCATGGAACCCATCGGGGCCGGTCCATCCTCATCGGAGCCGATTCCGGCGTGCGCAAAACCACCTTAACGGATTTCATGTACGTATACTCGCTTTGGAAAGCAGCCAGGCTTGCCGGTATCCGTCTCTACATCAAGTACTTCTCCTATGAGATTTCTGCTGTGGAAAAGAAGGCCAGGTGGGTGAGTCAGTGGATAAGGGCCAAGTATCGGATCGATTTGTCTACCGATTATATCATGGGGCGTATACCAGGCATGCGGGTATCGGACGACCACATCAAAATGATTGTCCGGGCGTACGCAATCGTAGAGGAAATCCTGCGGGATGTTACTTTGATCGATAACGTGCTGCATCCTACCGGTATGCTCAATAAACTCGTGGAAGAACACTACGAGAAGATTGGTACTGTGATTCGGGACGCTCCCAAAGAAGGGCGGACCAAAGGAATGATTCGGGGATATAAACCCAAGAATCCTACGGATATGACAGTAGCCATTGTGGACCACCTGGCATTGACACATCCGGAGAAAGGTGCCAATACTACCAAACAGGTGATGGATAAGTGGAGTATGTACGGCGTGCAGTTACGCAACCTGTTTGGCACCACCCTGATCAATATCCAGCAGTTCTCCACCAATATGATGAGCGCTTACCGGGAACAGAAGAAAAGTGAGAGTGCCATAGCGCCGCAGCGATTGGATTTCGGGGACAGTAGTTACACTTATCGGGATGCAGACCTGGTATTCGGCCTGGTCAAACCGGTGCAGTTTAACCTCAAGACCTATTATGGGTACAATATGGAGAATTTGGGACAATACTTTATTGCCATGCATTTGATGAAGAACCGGTACGGTCCTTCCGATCGGGTAATTCCATTGTTCACCAATCCTATTGCCGGAATGTTTTACGACATCCCCACTAACCCGCAGTCGGATCTGAAATTTTTTAACGAAGAAGCTAAACGTTTAGAAATACTATGTCGACAATTCAGCTCCCAACCAGAGACAAGCCTGTAAAGGCGACCCGCATCGGGCCTAAAGTGATTGTATTGTATTCTCTCCCAAAAGTGGGAAAGACAGGTGAGTTAGTAGAACTCGCCGCAGTCAAGGACTGTTTGATCATCGATTCAGAGTTTGGTACCGAGACGTACGATACGACGAAAGTACTGATCCGGTCTACCGAAGACCTGGTGAATGTTGTAAACAGCATTAAAGCCAGGGGCGCTGAGAATGCCAAGGCCGGTAAGAAGGGAATGGATCTCTTCCCTTACCAGTTCATTGCCCTGGACACGCTGGATAAATTTGAAGAGTACGCAGAGAAATCCGCGACTATCAAGTATATCAACAGCAAAATGAACAGCAACGGTAAGTTCCAGGAGAAAGGATACAAATCCGTACTGGAATTACCGGAAGGTGGCGGGTATTATTACCTGCGTAACGAGGTGATGGAGCACATTGAGCTGCTGGGTAGCGTGTGTCCGTACCTGATCCTGATCGTTCACGTGAAGGAGAAACTGATGCTGGACAAGGCCAACCAGGACGTGAAAGTGAATGACATTTCTCTCACTGGTAAACTAGCCGGTATGGTTTGCGCCGCAGCAGATGCCATTGGGTACATGTACCGTACCAGTAAGGGAGAACTCAGAATCTCTTTTCAAACTTATGATGGAGCCATCATGGGTGCCAGACAGAAGTTCCTTGCCGGTAAAGACCTTCCGTTTGACTGGAAGACGATTTATCCGGAGGTATTTGAAACTCAAAACCCATAATATGACCTCAGAAGAATATTTCCAGTTTGCAACGAAGTTTTTTGAAACCTCGTTAGAATTGAGTCGGCGGAAGAATGCCGACTACACCGGTGGAATTGTTGACGCATTTGCCAATTTCACGGCCGTCGAGCAGTTGCACATTTCCACAGAAGCGGGTTTTATTACCCGGATGTCGGATAAACTGATGCGGATTGCCTCGTTTGTAAAGAACGGCGATCTGCTGGTAAAGGACGAGAGCGTCATTGATACGCTCCGGGATCTTTCCAACTATGCTTGCCTGATGGCCGGGTACCTCCACAGTAAAAAGCTGGAGGAGACCATTGAGTATCCCTCCAATAAACTCCACAAGCAGTAATCTATGAATTTCTACCCTCAAATAAAGGCCGTCGTTGTAGCCGATTCAATAGGCCCTAGGAAAGATAGGATCACATCCATGCTGCTTACTTTTCCACGCATCGTGCTGGCAGAGTTTAATACGCATCGGATGTTTACCCGTAATTCCGCTTCCAGTCGTGCTATTCCATTTAAGAAGATGGTAGAACTGGTTAAAACCGATCCTTTCATACCAGTTCGCTGGATGAAGGAGCACACGGGTATGCAGGGGACTGAATTTTTTCGCCCCGATGAGACTTTCATGAGTTCCAATCCTATGGATCGATTCGCGGATGGGCTTACTCCGGAAGAAGCCGGGAATGTACATCGGGTCATTATTGATCGTCTGAAAGCCGAGTGGCTTTGGGCCAGGGATATGGCTGTACAGGCAGCTACCAATTTGAATAACAGGGGAGTGCACTACCATCCTGATGGAGATACTTCCAAACTCACTGGAGAGGGAAGAGGGCTCAGTAAGCAATTATGCAACCGACTCCTGGAACCCTTTATGTGGCATACCGTACTGGTGACGGCGACGGAATGGGAAAACTTCTTTGCTTTGAGAGCGCACCCGGATGCGGAAATCCACATTCAGGAGTTGGCGCACAAAATGCTGGATGCCTACAATGAATCCACTCCCAGGCAGCTTGCTGCTGGTGAGTGGCATATTCCGCTGGCGCCTAAATTCATCACGTACAAAAATGAGGACGGCACCACTGTTAACATTGAGCCTAATCTTGCTTTTCCAGATCAAGTACCGCTTGTTGTTAAAATAGCTACCGCCAATTGCGCCCGTACTTCTTATATGCGCTATTCTGAATCAGAAGATTCTCGTACAGATATTAAACTGCACGACCGTCTTGCCGCAGCAGGTCACTGGAGCCCGTTTGAACATTGTGCTATGGCTATGGGAGATACCAACGAGAACCTTTACGAGGACTGGGGACGGATTGTTAAATCCGGTAACGGTCATGTTGTGGAGTACGGCTGGTGTGGAAACTTCCGCGGATTCATTCAGTATCGAAAACTTTTCGACAATGAGAACAGAACCGATGCAAGAGTCCGGCATATTTCATAAATTGCTGGCTCTTCAAGAGGAAGTCTATCAAACGGCGATGGACAAAGGATTTTGGCAAGCAGGCCAGAATCGAAACCAGGGCGAAACCATTATGCTAATTATTACAGAATTAGCAGAGGCGGTAGAAGCCCATCGTAAAGGCAAGATTTTTATACACTCCGATCGTACTGTTGCATACCTCGATGGTTCTGCTGTAAGCGATAATCCTGGACTATCTCCGCTTAGCGTCTTTCAGGCGCAGGTAAAAGATACTTACCAGGATGAAATCGCCGATGCAGTCATCCGTATCCTGGATTTTACCGCAGGATATGGTTACAAACTGCTGGAAAGGGAATGCCGCGCGGTCAGTCGATGCAACTTTGCCGATGATGTATTGAAGATTACCAGGTGTGTTTTGATAGCTGGTCAACAGTTTCAAACACAGACTCGTGATTGGGGCGACGTACTGGCCTACATCATCTTGTTTTGTGACTGGTATCAGATCGATCTGGTGCAGCACGTGACCTGGAAAATGCAGTACAACAAAACTCGTGCTTTCCTACATGGGAAGGCCTATTAAATCACACTTAATTTCAACAGTATATGTTTGATTTTCTCGCCCAAGTGACAATTGCCGACGTAGAAGAGTCCGCAGTCAGCCGTAAGAGCGGCCCCCGTAAAGAGCGCAATCCACAGGGATTGGCCATTCGTGTGTTCCGTGATGGGAGCATCTATCCTTCACAAGAACTGGTTGATACGTTCAGCCTGGAGTATGCCGGCAAGGATGTCGAGCATGGCTATGGTTTCGATGTAGTCGATTCCAAATTGTACACCCTTTTCCAACACCTGCCCAAGCGCATGCTGTTCATCTCTCCGGTGAAGAAATCTGCTGGTAAAGTAGACATCTTCGGATCGGTGGGTTACGAAGAAACCGGTGTACCTAAATCTTCCGTTATGGAGCAAGGATCCAAGACTTACGGTCAATCGGATCTGATTCCCATGCTGGAGGAAGTGTACGGTCTGAAACTGGGTAAGGAAGAAGGTGAACTGGAATTTGTGGACCTGGTGTTCCTGGCCAATCCTTCCAACAATCAGCCCTGGACCCTGCCGGCCGGCCGCAGCGTTACGCACGTGCCCAAGAAAGTGAGCCGTGGAGAAGCTAAAGGAAGTGTGACCACTGTCCGCCGGGAAGAGCCAAAGTTCTATGCTTTGGTACCTCTGAGCTTCATAGAGCCGAAAAACGAGACAGCGGCAGAAACGGCTGAAAATGAGCCCGTAGCCGAAATAGAGCCAGCTGAAGGCTAATCCAACAAAATTGGAAGGGCTGGTGAGGTGTGGTACCTTTCCAGCCCTTTATTACCCTCATTAAATTCCAATTAATCCGTACCCTTTTTTCACTCTAAAATTTCTCACATGAGCACTAAAATCAGTGTAGGTATCAACAAGGATGTTATCATCAGTAAGGCAGTCATGAACGATAAAGATCGTCTGGTGATTGGCCTGATAAATGCCAGTAAGCTGGGAGACAAACCAGTCAGTGTATTCGACACGTTATTGACAGCCGGTGTGCAAAACGAAGGTTCCGATGAGATGGAACTGCAAATTCTGGGTCCGCTTCTTCCTAAGAAAGAGGATCAGAAGGCGGAGCAGAAAATATCATTGTTAAGTTCTGATATACTGCGCCTGCGGAATCAGTTGACTCAGATCCTGGAGCAGTTCATGTTAATGGATAATATCGACCTGCAGAACATGGATGTCCAGTTTGCCAATACGGGTATTACCGATGCAGAAACCTTCAATGCCCGCATCCTGGACCAGGACGTGTTGAACCGGATTTACAGTAACCTCTGCAATCGTTTCATAACCCTGATCACTCCGTATCTCAGGAATCCGGAATTCAAACTGCGGTTCAAGCTGGTTCGGCAAAGTAAGGACAAGCATTTTGCTACCATTCCCAGCCGGTACATTTCCGATAATCCGTTTGTCGATTTGATGACGGTACCGGATGAGCAGACCAAAGTGAAATTTACGGCGTACGAACTGAAAGAAGGCCTGAACGATCCTACTCCTTCCAGCAGTTCTTCTGCTGAAAAGAAAGGCGGCGACGATACCAGTAAGGTAGCTGCTCCCGCTGTTGTAGCAGAGAACCCTTTTGCAGCCCAGTAATTCCGTAACCTAAAATAACGTCCGTCATGGAAGTTGATTTCCTGATAGATGAAGGCAACCTATTAGAGCGTGTAGATGAGTACACGCTCTATTGCCACTACCTGGGGTACACTCCGGAGATTCGGGTGAACTACCTCTCCCCTTTCCGCAACGACGACATTCATCCGTCTTTTGGAATTTTTCCCAGCAGAAAACTGAATCGGGAATACTTCTGGAAAGACAGCGGAGGTCGCGGAGAGAGTGGAGATATTTTCAAACTGGTCAAGTTGATGTACGGATATGAATCGACAGAGGAAGCTGTTGCGAAGGTGAAAAGCGATTTCAATCTGGGGGTTAAAGTTGCCGACCGGCAGAAAATAACCCGGTACATTGCAAAACAGCGTACCGATGCGGATATCCGGGTAACGCCCCGGGATTTTCGGCCGGAGGACCTGGATTGGTGGCGGCAGTTCAACATTACGCAGCAGATTCTGGAACGTTACCGGGTATCCGGTCTGTTTTCCTTCTGGATGAATCCTACACAACAGGTTCCCATTTTTGCTGGCCGGTTATCGTTCGTTTACCGCATCTATAACCGGTATCAGTTGTACTTCCCATTGAAGGACAAGGGAATGAAATTCCGAATGGATCTACAGGAAGAGCATGTAATGGGATTGGAGCAATTATCGTTTACCAGCGATACACTGATCATTACTAAAAGTTACAAGGATGTGATGTGTTTGCATTCCTATGGTATTGAAGCAGTGTCTCCCAGAAGCGAGAATACACCAATGCCGGCCATGGCTTTAGAATGGTTTCAGGCACGGTACAAACGCATCTTCGTTTTGTTTGACAACGATGGAAAACATCGGGCAGACTGGTATCCGTATCCGCAGATTTACATACCCCATTCCAGCGGTGAAAAGGATTTGTCGGATTTTACCCGAAAGTATGGACCTCAAGCAGGGTACGCTTTGATACGGCAATTGACTGGCCAATAAAATACGTGTTGTATGGAAAGATTACTGCTCACCAGAGCTGAAATCGAGGAGCGACTGGAAAGAGGACTGGTGGGAAAGGTGGTAAGTTTTGAGACGATCCACAGTACCATCGTAGCCGGGAAACTTCACCGACTGGCAGTAGAAGTAATGAAAGATGAACTACTGGTTAGTTTTGTAATTGATCGGAAGCGTTACGAAGCCGATCTACAGTATTTAGTTGAAAACTTAACCATCAATTATGGCGATACACCAGGAACAGATCGTCGAGATGTCCGGGGGATTCTCAAAGGACATTGACGCTGGGGCAGTGGATCTGATGTTCGATGTATTACAGAAACATCAGTACCAATGGCCTATTAAATCGACCATTCGTGAAGTGGTCAGCAACAGCCTGGATTCGATCCGGGAGAAGAATGTTGCTAAGAGCATCCTGACAGGGATGAGTAAGGTGGAAGACCATTACATCAATAAAGAAGGGGCTATCTACAAAGACAGCCAATTTAATCCGGAATACTATAAGCTGGAATTTCTCAGCGACGATAAAAACGACGTAGAGATCACTTACCGCGATGGCGGTGA
>CBFGLD010000162.1:0-6883 GCA_965649495.1 uncultured Flavihumibacter sp.
CACCACTAAAAACGGCACTTTTTCTCAAATACATGAGTTATGACCTGGCGGGGAAGGAAGACGACCTCGAGTATACCAATGCCCGCGATCAATTCAGCAAGGCTGATTTTGAAACCTTATTCAACTTCCTGGCCGATTCCTTAAAGCCCATTGTGCCCAATCTGCCGGAATCCGCCTATCCTGCTGAACCGGTGGTGGACCTGGCAGCTCCGCAGGGGGTGGATTCTGTTTACTTCAGCTACCGCAACGATAGTATCACGGCCACGAATCCTTTCAAGCCCAACCCGGAAAACGGAAGCAATAACTGGGCTGTGGCAGGCAGCAGGACCCAAAGTGGAAAACCCATTCTGGCCAATGACCCGCACCTGGGACTGAACCTGCCATCGCTGTGGTTTGAGATGCAGATCACCACACCCGAATTCAGTGCCTATGGGGCCAGTTTTCCCGGCTCCCCGAATATCATCATTGGATTCAACGAACATATTGCATTTGGGTTTACCAATGCCGGAAGGGATGTAAAGGATTATTACGAAGTGGAGTTCCAGGATGAAAGCCGGTCGGCCTACCGCTACAACGGCGAATGGCGCGCTACGAGTAAACGGGTGGAAATAGTGAAAGTGAAAGGACAGCCGGATCTCCTGGATACGGTAGTCTATACGCATTTCGGTCCGGTCATGTACGACCATACGTTCAAAGTATCGGAAAAGGGTGTGAAGCACCTGGCGGTCCGCTGGAAGGCCCACGATGCCAGTAATGATGGATTGGCCTTCTATGGGTTGAATCATGCCAGTAATTACGAAGAGTACCTGGAGGCCATCCGCAACCTTACCTGCCCGGGGCAAAACTGCATCTTTGCGAGCCGGAACGGGGACATAGCCATCTGGCAGCAGGGACAGTTTCCCGCAAAGTGGCGCCGGCAGGGAGATTTTATAATGCCGGGTACGGATAGCAGTTATGAATGGAAAGGCATGATCCCGCTGTCCGAAAACCCCCATATGCTGAATCCTTCCCGGGGCTATGTAAGCAGTGCCAACCAGTTATCGGTAGACAGCAGTTACCCCTATTATACCGGAAATGTTTTTCCCATCTACCGGGGATACATCATCAACCGGATGTTGGATAGTGCCCGCGGGGTGACCCCGGAAGATATGATGCGTATGCAGGTAGACAACTATAATGTAAAGGCCGAACTGGCCCGCCCTGTTTTACTTCAGGTAAACGATGCGGCGCTGGATGAAAGCTCCAGGAAATACCTGGAAATGTTCCGTAACTGGGACCTGAAGAATGATGTCACTGCTACCGGGGCCACTGTATTTGAATTGTGGTGGCAGGAGTTCCAGACAGCGGTGTGGAAAGATGAGTTTGAACAGAGCGGCCTGCCGATGCCCTGGCCGTATGAATATACGCTGGTGGAATCCCTGTCAAAGGATTCGACTTATGTGTTCCTGGATGATATCACCACCACCCAAAAGGAAAGCCTGGAAGACATCCTGGAGCGATCCCTGAAAACGGCCAGTGACTCGCTGAAGAAGCTGGAAACGGCGGGGCGGCTGGAGTGGGCAAAAGCAAAAGATACCCGGGTGAATCACCTCTTAAAAGTTTTAGACCCTTTCAGCCGCTTGCACTTACCTGTTGGCGGAGGTAAAGGGGTCATCAATGCAACCACTTATGATCATGGTCCCAGCTGGCGAATGGTGGTCCATATGACCGATGAAATTGAAGCCTATGGGATCTATCCGGGAGGGCAAAGTGGCAATCCGGGAAGCCGGTTTTACGATGACAGCGTAGATGATTGGGCTGCCGGTAATTACCACAAATTGTGGATGATGGGAAAAGAAGAAAGTAAGGATGAAAGGATACGATGGACCATACGTTTCCGTCCGGCATAATCCAGGCAAAATACCATAAAAACAAACCATGAAATTTCTGATATCGCTTTTGCTGACCGCATTACTGAGTCTTGCATTAGGAATATTTTTTCCCTGGTGGAGTATCGCCCTTGCCGCGCTGACGGTGGCCCTGACCATCTACCAGTTACCCGGGTATGCATTTGTATCGGGATTTGCCGCTGTTTTCCTGTTATGGGGCGCCATGGCCTGGTGGATCAATTCCGCCAACCAGGATATTATGGCTTCCCGGATCTCCCTGATCGTGCTCAAACAGGATAACCCGCTGCTGCTGGTATTGATCACCGCGCTGATCGGCGGACTGGTGGCTGGGATGGCATCCTTAACGGGCAGTCTGTTGCGGAGATCCTTAACTACCCGGGAATAACAGAACTTACTTATCTTTGCGCCTTCCGGAAATTTTGTTCACCAGGCAAGTGTCCTTAAAATTTCATTTAAATGGCAGTATTACACAACCGCGTCTCCCAGGAGGAGTTAAAAAAGCGATTGATGGAAGAGTCCGAACCGCGGACCACCATCTCATTTTACCAGTATTTCTTTATCGAAGATCCCCAGGCATTCCGGGACGAATGGTACCGGCAGTTACATGCGCTGAATGTATTTGGCCGGATATACATAGCATCGGAAGGAGTAAATGCACAGATCAGTGTTCCTGATAGCAACCTGGAAGCATTGCGTTCTTATTTATATTCCATAGAGCCACTTAACGGACTTCGGTTAAACATTGCCGTGGACGATGACGGTAAGTCATTCTGGGTACTTAAGATCAAGGTGCGGGATAAAATAGTTGCGGACGGTATTGATGACCCCGGTTTTGATATGCGCAACAAGGGGCAGTATGTGGATGCGGAAACCTTCAATACGCTAACGGAAGATCCTGAAACCATCATCATCGATATGCGGAATCATTACGAGTATGAGGTAGGTCATTTTGAGCGAGCCCTTGAAGTGCCCAGTGATACTTTCCGGGAGCAACTACCCATGGCCGTGGAGATGATGAAAGAACACCAGCAAAAGAACATCATCATGTATTGTACGGGTGGTATCCGATGTGAAAAGGCCAGTGCTTACCTGTTGCACAAAGGTTTCCGAAATGTGTTCCACCTGGAAGGAGGTATTATACATTATGCCAACAAAGCGCGGGAACTGGGTATCCCAAATAAATTCCGCGGCAAGAATTTCGTATTTGATAACCGGCTGGGAGAGCGGATTTCGGATGACATCCTGGCTACCTGTCACCAGTGTGGTGAACCTGCCGATACCCATATCAACTGCGCCAATGAAGGTTGCCATCTCTTATTCATACAATGTGCCAAATGTGCGGAGGTTTATGAATCCTGTTGCAGCAAGGAATGCCAGGAAATTATCAACCTTCCCGAAGAAGAACAAAAGGCTTTAAGAAGAGGTGTGGTAAAGGATCAGAACATTTTTAACAAAAGCAGGAACAGGTTGAAGAAAAAGCTGCGTTAAAATTATCGAGGGTAAAAATACCCCCCGGTTTCGGGAAATATATACTTGGAAAAGGGGTAGTTGCAATCGTACCTTTAAAGGGATGATTACAACTACTATTTTACCACCTGAAACCTTAAAACATGAAAAAGACAATTGCAGCTATTACAGTAGGTATAAGCCTCCTGAGTGCTGGTTCCGGCAATCTTGCTAGTGCAACAACCCACCTCGATTCTTCTGTTTCCCCTGTTTCCGGTTTTGCCAATGCCATGAGCCTTCTGGATAAAAACGTTTTCCGGAAATTCGACAAAGCATTTCCCGGTGCCACTAATGCCACCTGGTACAGCGAAGGCAAGTTCACTAATTTTTATTTTAAAGAAGGGGCAAAAGTTGTCCGTGCCAAAATGAATAAACAGGGCATGATTTTGGAAAAACTCCTCTATTATAAGGCATCCGAACTTCCTGGTGATGTAGCCAGCCTGATACGCGATAATTATAAGGGGTATCGCCTGGGTATCGTTACCGAAGTTAATGTAGAAGACGCCGTCGCTTATTTTGTTACTCTGAATGGAATCGACGACTGGCTGCAGGTCAAAGTGCAGGACGGCAGCGTGGAAGTGTACAAATCTTTTACTTACTGAGGCATTTGAAACAAGTACTGGCAGTTGAAACGAGTACTGGAACCGGGCACTGAGGTGCCCGGTTTGGTAATTCTCAAATAACGCTAACTTTGCCGGTCCGGGTGGCAGGAGCCCCCCGGAACAGGAGCATATTTATGAAATTATTTCCCGAATCGGCGGTAGTTCAATTAGAGTTTGACAAGATCAGGACCCTGCTGGAACAATATGGTAAAACGGAATACGCGCGGCTGAAAAGTCGCGAGTTGCGCATCCATACCCGCCTCGCTTTTATAGAAACCGAATTACGCCAGAGTCACGAATTCCGCCAACTGTTACAAAATGCGGTCTATTTCCCCAATGACTTTGTTCTCAATCTTTCCAAAGAGTTGCAATTGCTGGGCATTCCAGGCGCTGTGCTGAGTGGCGAACAATTTGTGCATATACGGAAGCTGGCGGAAAATACGCAGGCTATTTTCCGTTGGTTTGATAAGGAAAGGAGAGAAGCCTATTACGGGTTGGCAAAAGTGATTGAAGGCACCTATTATGAAAAGCAGGTCGTTGAACGCATCAATGAAGTGCTGGACGAGCAGGGAGGGGTGATGGACAATGCTTCGGAAGAATTGCGCCGGATCCGCATCAGCCTGTACAAAAAGCGCGCGGACCTTCGCCGGGTATTTGACCGGGTGGTGAGCAAACTCAACAAGCAGGGTTACCTGGCAGATATTGAAGAGTCTTTCCTGAACGGCAGGCGCGTACTGGCCGTATTTGCGGAACAGAAACGCATGATCAAAGGCATCCTGCATGGAGAAAGCGATACCCGGCGTACCGCATTCATTGAACCGGAAGAGACCATCGAATTAAATAATGAAGTTTATTCGCTGGAAAATGAAGAATCCCGTGAAGTGTACCGCTTACTGCGGGAGCTGACCGCCCGGCTTTCGGTACATGCGGAGTTGCTGCGAACCTACCTGGAGGTGGCCGGCGAGTACGATTTTATTCGCTCCAAGGCGCGCCTGGCACAGGATTACAATGGAGAATACCCCGTGGTGACGGATAAAGCCCATGTACACGTGGTAAATGCTTTTCACCCGCTGCTGTTCATTTATAATAAGCGGCTGCAGAAGCCCACCATTCCGGTCAGTTTAACCCTGGATGAAAAGAACAGGATCCTGGTGATCAGCGGACCCAACGCCGGGGGGAAAACCGTGACCATGAAAACCATCGGCCTGAACCAGATGATGGTACAGGCGGGATTACTGGTACCGGTGCATCCATCTTCCGTATTTGGAATATTCAAACAACTGATGATCCATATAGGCGATACCCAAAGCCTGGAATTTGAACTCAGCACCTACAGCTCGCACCTTAAAAACATGAAGCATTTCATGGATACTGCCAATGGCAAGACCCTGTTTTTTATCGACGAGTTGGGAAGCGGTTCCGACCCCAACCTGGGAGGAGCTTTTGCCGAAGTGATCATGGAAGAGCTGGCACGCAAACATTCCATGGGGATCGTTACCACCCATTACCTCAACCTGAAGGTGATGGCCAACAAAACGCCCGGCATCATCAACGGAGCGATGGCATTTGACGAAGAAAACCTGCTGCCCCTGTACAAACTCATTATCGGGAAACCCGGTAGCTCCTATACTTTTTCCATCGCGGAAAGAATCGGGCTGGACAAGCGGCTGATCGAAAGGGCGCGTAAGATGGTAGATGAGGAACATTTCCGGCTAGACAAGCTCCTGAACCGCACCGAACAGGACCTGCGCGAACTGGAAAAAAAGGAAAAGGAACTCAATAAGCTGCTGAAGGAAAATGAACGGCTGAAAAAGGAAATGGAGCAGGTGATGGATAAAGAAAAGCACCGGCAGCAGGTGGAACTCCTCAAAGAGCAAAACCGGATATCCGAAGAAAAGATGGCTCACCTCAAGGATATGGACCGGAAAATGAAGCAGATCCTGATGGAGTGGAAAAAATCGGAGGACAAGGAGAAGGTGATGAAAGAGATGTTCTCCCTGCTATTTAAGAAGGATGAGAAAAAAGTGGTCAACAAGCTACAGAAAAAGATCGAATCGCGATTTGATGAAGTAGGGGGAGAAATCGTGGTAGGGATGAAAGTAAAGATGAAGCGCAATCACCAGGTAGGAACTGTTATGGAACTACGGGGAAAACGAGCAGTAGTAAAGATCGGGCTGCTGCCCATGCAGGTAGACATCAAGGACCTGGTAGCGGTAAAAGAGAAACCCGTAGCAGACTGATGGCTTAACACAGATTATTTTAATTTTCCATAAGCGCCTAAGTTTATAATTTACGTTATCCTTGAAAAGACCATAAAAGGCTCCGGACTAGTGGTGCACTACCTTATACCTAAAAAAAGTCACCATGAAAAGCGCTGTGTATTTCCTGCTAACTACCCTGTTTCTGCTGGTATCTGTTTTACCCGTCAGGGCCCAATTGATCAAAGACCTGAAGCGTCGGGCGGAATGGAAACTAAAACAAAAGGCGGGTGACAAGATGGATGAGGCCATTGATAAAACGATCGATGGTAAACCCGGCAAAAAAAATGGAGCCGAAAAAGAAAAAGAGAAAGAGAAAGACAGTTCGGCCAGCGAGAAAAAAGGGATTGTCGCCTCCACTTCAGCAAAATCCTTCACCACCTATTCCAAATTTGATTTTATTCCGGGTGAAACCCTGGTAGCGGTAGAAGACTTTTCCAAAGAAGCGATAGGTGATTTCCCGGTTAACTGGAATACCAATGCGGGAGGTGAAGTGGTTACGATGGAAGGGCGGGAAGGCCGCTGGTTAAAACTGCTTCGCGAAGGAGTCTTTCATCCGGAATTCATCCGCCAGCTGCCGGAGAATTTCACCCTGGAATTTGACCTGGTTTGTACCGCACCGTTTAGT
>CBFGLD010000163.1:0-6823 GCA_965649495.1 uncultured Flavihumibacter sp.
ACGCAACCTGAGGCCGGTAGAGGAGCAGCTTCCTGGCCAAAAAATCAGGGTGGTGGCGCGTTTCGCTGTCATGCCCGATGGTTCCATCGGGCAACTGCACCTGGTAGCCAGGGGAGGGGAGGCCCATGATAGTGAAGTGCTGCGGGTCATCAGTCGCATGCCCCGTTGGCGGCCGGGCAGCCAGGCCGGAAACCCCGTGGCGGTATGGTTCAGCATCCCCATAATTTTTGAGATGCCCGAACAATAGATTTTTGGTAACTTGCCCCACCCGGACAAAACGGACCTGATCATATTATGGCATCTGATTCACAGGACAGCAGGAGAAAACAATATAGCCTGATGCGTTCCATTCTGGATTATGGAATGGGGGGAATGATACTCCTGTTCGGTGTATTCTTCCTGTTCGCCGAAAAACTGGGCTTCAGTTTTGATATGGAACCAATTTTCAAGTATTTTTTCGCTTTCCTCTGTATCATATACGGTGCCTGGCGCATCTACAGGGGTTACCAAAAGAATTATTATTCTGAATAAGTTCAACAGCTAATATGAATAGGCGTTTGAAAATAATTTCGATGGCTGTCTTGTCGGTTATGGTTCTCAGCAACTGTAACGATGGAGCCAGGAAGTCCCCGCCGGGTGATACCGCTTCCAGTGGAACCATTCATATCAGTGTGGACGAATCCTTCAAGCCCGTGATCGATTCGCAGATCAAAGTCTTTGAAGCCTCTTATCCCAAGGCCAGGATTATTGCCCATTATAAACCGGAGGCGGAATGCCTTAAGGACCTGCTGGTGGACAGCATCCGGATGGTGATCATCACCCGTGGCCTCTTGCCGGTTGAAGAACAAAGGCTGAAAGATACCTTGCGTTTTATTCCGGTACAAGGTAAGATCGCTTATGATGCAGTAGCCATGGTCGTTAACAAGGCATCCAAAGATTCCATTCTTGATATGACCGATGTGCGCTCTATCCTGAAAGGTACCAGCGGCCTGCCCCTCAGGCCCGTGATGGATGGCCTTACCGCCACCAGTACGGTCCGGTATGCCATTGATTCCATTCTGGGAGGACAATCACTGGGTGCCAACGTTACCGCCGCTACTTCCAGCCAGGGCGTTATCGAATATGTGGCCAATCATAAAGACGCCGTCGGTTTTGTAGGCGTTAGCTGGATCGGAAACCCCGAAGATGCCACCCAGCTTAGCTTCCAGGAGAAAGTGACCATCGCCTCTCTGCGTTGCAGCATCTGTCCGGAAGAAACTTATGTGAAACCCTTCCAGGCCAATATAGCCACCCTCCGGTATCCTTTGGTACGGGGATTGCACTACATTTTAAAAGAAAATTATGAAGGCTTGGGTAGCGGATTGGCTAATTTTCTCATCTATGAAAGAGGTCAGCTGATTTTTCGACGTGCTTACCTCTGGCCCGCCAGGATGCGGTTCGAGGTGAGAAGCGCCGGGATCAATGAACAATAAAAGCTTAAATATTTAACAACTCGACTAAAAACAGCAAACGAATGAAGAAATCCTTTTACGGCCTGGTGCTTGCCACAGTGATGTGTGCCGGATCCCTGTTCGCGCAGAGTGTAGACCAGGGAAAGAAGTTCTTTTATTACGAAAGGTATAAGAGCGCTAAGGAAAATTTTGAAAAAATACTTGCTGCCAATCCTAATGATATCAACGCTACTTACTGGCTGGGACAAACCTTCATTGAAATGAAGGATGTGGAAGCTGCCCGCGCATTGTATCAGAAAGCCCTGGCAACTAACGGTAATGCACCCCTGCTGCTGGTAGGAATGGGGCATATAGAACTGATCGATGGCAAAAAAGACGAAGCCAGACAACGTTTTGAAACAGCCATATCCCTCACGAAAGGAAAGGACGGTGGTGTGCTGAATGCTATAGGTAACGCCAATGTTGACACTAAGGACGGTGATGCCAACTACGTGATCACCAAACTGACTCCGTATACCCAGGAGAAGAAATTCAAGGATGCCGAAACCTGGATGCAGATCGGGGATGCCTACCGGAAACTGGTAGATGGTGGTAACGCCGTATCTTCTTACCAGAAAGCGCTGGCAATTGATCCCACCCTGGCGGCTGCCAAGCATAGCATCGCAAGGATCTATCTGACCCAGAAGAACCCCGACAGCTTCCTGCCCGCATACGAAGAAGCCATCTCCCTGGATCCTAATTACGCACCTTCTGTTTACGACCTCTATGTTTACTGGTACGACCGTGACATCAATAAGGCCAAGACTTATTACGATAAGTATCTGACCATTTCTGATCCGGATCCGGCAAACGATTATGACCGGGCATCCATCCTCTACGCTTCACGCGATTTCATGGGCGCCATCAATTCTGCCAAGAGTTTCATCAGCAGCCTTGGCGATAAAGCCGACCCCCGCTATTATAAGCTGGTCGCCTACAGTTACGATGAGCTCAAAGACTCCGTAAATGCAAAAGATTACCTGGAGCAGTATTTCGCGAAGCAGAAAGAGGATGCTTTTGTACCTAAAGATTATGAGTTCCGTGCCAAGTTGCTGAGTAAGTTCCCCGGCAACGAAACGGAAGCATTTGCCAGCTATGAAAAGGCTATCGCCATGGATACAGCTTATGAAAGCAAAATGGAGTTGCTGGCCAACGCCGCTGCTTTCGCCAAAGCTAATAACAACCGTATGGCCGAAGCTACTTTCCTGGGCACTCTGTACCAGACCAAGAAAACCCCGAATAATGTTGATCTCTATAACTGGGGCTTTGCCAACTACCAGGCTGGTAATTACAAAACTGCGGACTCCCTGTTTGCCCAATACACTGAAAAATATCCGAATGAGATCTTCGGTTACCTCTGGCGCGCCCGCAGCAACCAGGCTATGGATACTTCCATGACACAGGGGCTGGCGGTACCCCATTATGAGAAGCTGGCCGAAATGGCCCGTAGCCTCGATTCAGTAAAATACAAAGGACAGGCGGTATCTTCTTATTTCTACCTGGTGCAATACCACAACGATATTAAAAAGGATAAGGAAGCCGCCCTCCGCTACATCGATAAGGTATTGGAAGTGGATCCGGGAAATGCAGATGCCATCCGTATCCGTGATATTCTCAATAAAAATCCCCAACGAAAAACGGCTGCTAAATAGCGTTTATTTGTAATAACATAGTTGCAGGATCCCCGCCACAGGCGGGGATTTTTGCTTTGTTAAAGCTGCCCCCGTCTCCTAAACAACTTATTTTCAATGTTCCACTTTTTATTGGGATGCCTACCGTATTTTTGCAGCTACAACAACAAAGGCATGAATCTTTTCTTGTTACAGAATGCGGTTTCAGCCAATACCGCCACCAATTACCTGCCCATCGCAATACAGCTTTTGTTCGCCATCGGGTTCGTGGCCCTTACACTGGGAGCCACCCACTTGTTAGGTCCTTCCCGTAAAACCGCTGATAAACTGGAGAATTTCGAGAGTGGTATCGAAGCGGTGGGAAATGCCCGCCAACCCATGGCCATCAAATATTTCCTGGTTGCCATCCTTTTTGTGCTTTTTGACGTAGAAGTTATTTTCTTCTATCCTTATGCAGTGAATTTCAGGGAGTTGGGCTGGAATGGTTTTTTGGCTGTACTAATGTTTGTTGCCTTCTTCCTGAGCGGCTTCTATTATATCTATAAGAAGGGTGCATTACAGTGGGAAGATTGAGAACAGGTTCATCACTAAAACTCCGATCACTATGGCACGTCCGGTTCAATATAACGTAAAGAATGAAGGGGGAAAGATCATTTCCCTTTCCGAGTTACCCAATGGTTTCCAGGGCGAAGGTTTCATGGCCACCAAACTCAGCGAAGTGGTAGGCCTGGCCCGGAAAAATTCCATCTGGCCCATGCCCTTTGCCACTTCCTGCTGTGGTATTGAATTCATGGCTACTATGGCCGCCACTTACGACCTGGCCCGTTTCGGGTCGGAGCGGCTGGGATTCTCTCCCAGGCAGTGCGACCTTCTTATGGTAATGGGTACCATCGCCAAAAAAATGGCCCCGGTAGTTAAACAGGTTTACCTGCAGATGGCTGAACCGCGCTGGGTTATGGCCGTTGGCGCCTGCGCCAGCTCCGGGGGTATCTTTGACAGCTACAGCGTTTTGCAGGGCATCGACCAGGTAGTACCCGTAGACGTTTACGTTCCAGGATGCCCACCCCGCCCCGAAGCCATCATCGATGGGGTCATGAAGATCCAGGAACTGGTGGGAAAAGAAGACCTCCGCAGGAGAAACAGTGACAGGTACAAAGCTCTGTTGAATAGTTATGGCATTGAATAGTGCCATTAAATAGAATAAACGCACCATATGTTGACCAATGATTACATACAGCAACGGTTGGTTGAAAAGTTCGGAGATGCCGTTGTAAATATCGAAGAGCCGTATGGAATGCTGAACTTCGAGGTGCCCAAAGACCTCAACCTGAAAGTGATGCAGTTCCTCTACGACGACGACCAGTTGAAATTCAGGTTTCTTACCGATCTCTGTGCTGTGCACTACCCTGATCAAAAAGGCAGGGAACTGGCAGTGGTCTACCACCTTCATAACCTGGTAGATAATATTCGCATAAGGATGAAGGTTTTTACGGATATCCATCAACCCGATATCTTTACCGCTACCAGCCTCTTCCAGTCGGCTAACTGGCAGGAACGCGAAACCTATGATTTCTATGGTGTGAACTTTGTTGGTCACCCTAACCTGAAAAGGATCCTGAACGTGGACGAGATGGACTATTTCCCCATGCGTAAAGAATACCCACTGGAGGACCAAACCCGTATCGATAAGGATGATGAAATGTTTGGTCGCGGCGGTACGGTAGTACAGTAAGGTAACCTGAAACTTCAACAACTAAACTCAAACAAATAGGCAGTAATGTCTGATCTTATACAACAAACCCACCAGCACGTCAAACTTCCCGAAGGATCTATCGGGAAACAGACCACCACGCTGAATCTTGGTCCCACTCACCCTGCAACTCACGGGGTGTTCCAGAACATACTGGAAGTGGATGGTGAAAGGATCGTTTCGGCGGAGCAGACAGTTGGTTATATTCACCGCGCATTTGAAAAGATCGCCGAGCGCAGGCCGCTTTACCAGATTACCCCGCTTACAGACCGCTTGAATTATTGCTCGGCGCCTCTCAATAACATGGGATGGCACCTTACCTGTGAGAAATTACTGGGGGTGACCACACCTAAAAGGGTCGATTACCTCCGGGTCATCATCATGGAACTGGCGCGTATTTCTGACCACCTGATCTGTAATTCTGTTGTGGGTGTGGATACCGGTGCTTTCACCGGCTTCCTCTATGTAATGCAGTACCGCGAACTGATCTATGAGATCTATGAAGAAGTTTGCGGCAGCAGGCTAACCACCAATATCGGCCGGATCGGCGGTTTTGAAAGGAACTTCACCAATGCCGCTTTTGAAAAGCTGGAGCGGTTCCTTCGGGAATATCCTGATGTGCTCCGCGAATTCGAAAACCTCTTCCAGCGCAACCGTATCTTTATGGACCGCACCATGGGTACCGGCGGCATCAGCGCCGAACGCGCCCTGAACTATGGTTTCACCGGTCCCAACCTGCGCGCCACCGGAGTGGATTACGACGTGCGCGTGGCTTCCCCTTATTCATCTTACCAGGACTTTGAATTTGATATTCCGGTAGGCACCACCGGTGATAACTACGACCGCTGGCTGGTACGCAACCAGGAAATGTGGCAAAGCCTTCGTATCATCGAGCAGGCGTATAAAAAAGTGCAGGAGTTCAAAGGCGCTGAAGCTGAGGTATACCATGCAGACGTTCCCGAATATTACTTGCCGCCTAAACAGGATGTATACACTAAAATGGAAGCGCTGATCTGGCATTTCAAGATCATCATGGGTGAGATCGATATGCCAAAAGGGGAGGTGTACCAGGCAGTGGAAGGCGGAAACGGTGAACTCGGTTTCTACCTGATCAGTGATGGCGGTCGTGCGCCTTTCAGGCTTCATTTCAGAAGACCTTGTTTTATTTATTACCAGGCGTATTCCGAACTGACAAAGGGCTCCATGATCAGTGACGCCATCATTACCATGAGCAGCCTGAACCTGATTGCCGGAGAAATGGATGCTTAATTGACTATTGACAATTTGATATGATAAAGTTTTCGGACGAAAAATTGACGAAAGTACAGGAGATCATCGCCCGTTACCCGGAAGGGAAACAAAAGAGCGCATTGATCCCCGTCCTTCATCTTGCCCAGGAAGAATACGGATGGCTGAGCGCAGAAACGATGGACTATGTGGCTTCACTGCTGCAACTGGAACCCATTGAAGTGTACGAAGTGGCCACCTTTTATTCCATGTACAACCTGAAGCCGGTGGGTAAATACCTCTTCGAGGTGTGCCAGACCGGTCCCTGCATGATCAATGGGAGCGACGAGATCGTTGACCATATCCGGCAGCGTTTGGGCATTGGCGTTGGAGAGACAACTCCCGATGGGATGTTCACCCTCAAAACCGTGGAATGCCTGGGTGCGTGCGGCTATGCCCCGATGATGCAACTGGGTAAGCATTACCGTGAACACCTGACTCCGGAAAAAGTGGACCAGATTATAGAGGAGTGCAGGAAAAATGCCGGCACCCTGAACTGATTCGATATCACCAATAATGACCTATGGGCGTTAAATTACTTTTAGAGAAAGCACATGTGGAAGGCATTCGCACCTACGATGTGTACCGCCGCGAAGGCGGATACCGCAGCGTGGAGAAAGCCCTGAAAAATATGAGCCCCGATGCGGTTACGGAAGAAGTGAAGA
>CBFGLD010000164.1:0-6787 GCA_965649495.1 uncultured Flavihumibacter sp.
TGCGGAAGCCGAAATGACCATCAATACTTTCCATTCGTTTACGCATGTTCGTCATGCCGTTGCTGAACTCGCGCATCTTCCCGGGCTCAATGCCCACGCCGTTGTCTTGTATCTGTACCACCAGGTGCGGACCCAGCCGGAAGCGTATGTGCACCACCGTTGCACCGGAATGCTTCACGATATTGTTCAGCGCTTCCTTGATGCATAAAAAGATATTACGCCGCTTCTCCCCGGTCAGTTCAATGGAGGGGATGTCATCGGGGTAGTCCACCTTGCATTCTATATCCGCATTGTCCAGGAACTCGTATGCATAGGACCGCACATAGGCCACCATATTGTCTACCGTGTCATTGGAACTTTGCATGGTCCAGATGATGGTGTTCATTTTACTGATGAGTTCATTGGCCGAGTGGGAGATCTTTTCGATCTCCGGAAGTGTCTGCTCTTTCATCTTGGTCTTGGCCAGTTCACTCATCAGGCGTATGGCCGTTACCCCCGAGCCCAGCTCATCGTGCATATCGGCCGAGATCCGGTTGCGCTCTTCCTGCTTGGCTGCCAGTACCGCCATCTGCTTTTCAATGGCCGTTTTCTCATACTCCATCAGCAGCCGCTCCTTTTCGCGTGCCCGCGCCGTAATATCCTGCCGGTTCTTGTACGATAACGCTACCAGGAAAAATACCAGCTCGAATAATATCCCCAACTCATACCAGAAAAGGGAATCGTTCACCAGCGAATAGCGCGTATCTGTAAAACGCTGCGACGAGTTGATCAGGAACAGGGACAGTAATCCCCCTACGAACAGGAAGGAATGGCCGATGGCCAGGTACCGTAAAATGGTAGTTCGGTTCAGGATGGAATATCCGATCACGAATATGGTGCAGAAGCTCCAGGAGTATTTGATCAGGTTCTCTACCAGGTTCTGCAGCGGGAAATTATTCGTGAAGAAATTCAGCCAGGTGAATATTGCCATCCCCGAAATGGTCAGCCACTGCAGGTACATCAGCACCCGGTCCAGCATCGGGAAATCTTCCCGCGCATTGGAAAAGCTGCGCAGGAACAAAAAATAAAAAATGGTACCGGTGCATTGCAGCATAAAATCGGCATAACTCTCAAACAGGAAGTTCTCCTTGCTGGGATATTTGAACAGCCAGGCTTTCAGGAAGAACATCAACCCCAGTAAAAAGGCATAGGCGCTGTAGTACAGGAATTCCACGTTGCGGTTTTGTTGGTAGGCCGCCACCGAATACAGGATCATCATCAGCATGATGCCACAGATCAGGTAAGTGATGACGGCGCTCTCCTGCCGCTCGTGCTGCAGCAGGTTCAGCAGCGAGGGAAAATAAAACTCCTGGGAGATGCGGGGGTGCAGCACGTTCACGGTGGTCTTGATGAACCGCAGCCGCGCTATATACGTGGCGGCCTCTCCTTTTTCCAGGTAAAGGATTCCCACTACCGGGTTGTTCTGACCAAAATCTACCTGGGGCAGCACGCGCTCGGGCTGCCGCTCGAACTGACCGGTACGGGTATTGCGCTTAAAGAGTTCGATCTCCTTATAATAAAATCCAGGTAAAAATACCGTGGTGCTGGCACTGTCGGTGTCGTTATACAGGTTGAACTGAAGGTAGAAATCCCGGTTCACAAAACGGGCGGGGATCTTACGGGCCAGCGCCTGGCTCAGCGTATCCAGCGCCGGCAGCGGCCCCGGTGATACAGGATCTATTTTGCCTGTGCTGTCAATGTACAATCCAGCCTGCGCCGATATGTTCTCATATAGCCGGATTCGGCTGACCCGGATGGTATCGGCGGCAACAGGTGACAACTGCGCCTGCAGCTGGGTAAAGGATAAAACGATCCATAAGATAAGGCTGACCCGGGAAAACATAAACCAAAATACAATTTCTTTTGCACCGTGTGGCAAATGTATATTTGTACCCATGGCAAATAAGCTGAAGTCGAAGAAAAAACCAATACCCGAAGCTGTTGACCTGCGCCAGGATAAAGAGGAGAAAGTTGAAGTGCGGTCACTGGTGAAAGACGAGCGTACCCTGAAAATCACAGGGGCCCTTTTGCTCCTGCTTTCCATATTCCTGTTCATCGCTTTCACCTCCTACCTGTTCACCTGGCAGGAAGACCAGGACAAGTTATTCCGGGGGGGTAGTAATTTCCTCTTCGCCGACGACCTCCGCGTTAACAACCTGCTGGGCAGGCTCGGTGCCTGGGTCTCCCATCTCTTTTTTTACAAAGGGTTTGGACTGGCCTCTTTTTTCCTGTGCAGCCTCTTTTTTGTGGCTGGTGCCAACCTGCTCTTCGGCAGGAAGATATTCCGCCTCTCCCGCAATTTCCGATACGTACTGGTTAGCCTGCTCTACTTCAGCGTGGCCCTGGCTTTTTTCCTCGGCGCCAGCGCCTTCCCCTGGGGCGGTGCAGTGGGTACCATGATCAGCGACTGGATGGATAAATTCATCGGCACCATCGGTACCGGTGCCATACTGCTGGTAGCCGGACTGGCTTACTTTATCTGGCGCTTCAACCCGGTTTTCGCGGTTCCCCGGATGCCCGACTTCGCCTCACGCAAACCCGCAGCTACAACCGAAAATGCAATGGCGGCCGCTGCTGCCACCGATGATCCCGCGGCTTCCGATCCGGAGGACCTGGCAGATGCGGATCAGCCCAAATTATTCATAGAAGAAAAGGGCAAAAAAAAGAACGGCCTCAAAAAGGATGGGGGAGTGGTGGTGATCCCGCCGCGGCAGGATGTCCCGCTCCACCTGGAACTGGAAGTGATCGAACGCGCCGACCCGGAAGAAGCCCCGCAACCCCCGGTGGAGCCTGTCCCGCTCGAAGAGACCGATGATGAACTGGAACTGCCGGAACCTGATGCCAATCCTCACCCCCACGTGGAACTGCCTGCCGCCCCGATACTCCCCGCGGCACCACCACCTCCCGTAACCCGTTTTGGCCCCGTGAGTGACCTGGAACTGGAGATCAAAACCGCCGGGGAAACCCCTTCTGAAGAGTCGGATGTCGAAAGCAAAATACCGGAACTGGCTCCCTATGAGCCAACGCTGGACCTCCGCGACTATAAATACCCGACCCTGGAACTGCTGGAGACCCACGGTTCCGAAAAGATCGTACAGGACCCCGCAGAGCTGGAGGCCAACAAAAACCAGATCATCAACACCCTCAAGAACTACGACATCCATATCCAGAAGATCAGCGCTACCGTGGGACCCACCGTTACCCTCTACGAGATCGTTCCCGCAGCAGGTGTGCGCATCAGCCGGATCAAGAACCTGGAAGACGATATCGCCCTCAGCCTGGCAGCCCTCGGCATCCGGATCATCGCGCCGATCCCCGGCAAAGGCACCATCGGTATCGAAGTGCCCAACGTCAAAAAGACCGTGGTCAGCATGAAGACCCTGCTGAGCTCAGACAAGTTCCAGAACAGCAATTTCAGCCTGCCCATCGCCATCGGCAAAAAGATCGACAACGAAAACTTCATCGTGGACCTGGCCAGCATGCCCCACCTGCTGATGGCCGGCGCCACCGGACAGGGTAAGTCGGTTGGACTCAACGCCATCCTGGTGTCGCTCCTCTATAAAAAGCACCCCTCGCAGCTCAAGTTCGTACTGGTGGATCCCAAAAAGGTAGAACTAAGTCTATACCGCACCATCGAACGCCATTTCCTGGCCAAGCTGCCCGGCGAAGAGGAAGCCATCATCACCGACACCAAGAAAGTCATCAATACGCTCAACGCCCTTTGTATCGAAATGGACAACCGCTACGACCTGCTCAAGGAAGCGGGCACCCGGAACATCCGCGAATACAATGAGAAGTTCGTGAAGCGTAAACTGAACCCACAGAAAGGCCACCAGTACCTGCCCTTCATCGTGCTGGTGATCGATGAATTTGCCGACCTGATCATGACCGCCGGTAAGGAAGTGGAGATGCCCATAGCGCGACTGGCGCAGTTGGCGCGGGCCGTGGGCATCCACCTCATCATCGCCACCCAGCGCCCTTCGGTCAATATCATCACCGGTACCATCAAGGCCAACTTCCCCGCCCGGATCGCCTTCAAAGTGTCTTCCAAGATAGACAGCCGCACCATCCTGGATGCCGGCGGCGCCGAACAGCTGATCGGTAAGGGCGATATGCTGATCTCCTACAACGGGGAACTGGTTCGATTGCAGTGCGCCTTCGTAGACACCCCCGAAGTGGAAGGGGTCACCGATTACATCGGCGATCAGCGCGGCTATCCCCAGGCCTTCCTGCTGCCCGAATACGTTGACGAAAAAGACCTGGAAGGCAAAGACTTTGACCTGGGCGATAAAGATCCCCTCTTTGAAGAAGCCGCCCGACTGATCGTCAGCAACCAGGTGGGATCCACCTCCCTGCTGCAGCGCCGCATGAAGCTGGGATACAACCGCGCCGGCCGACTGATGGACCAGCTGGAAGCCTTCGGCGTGGTAGGCCCCAACCTCGGCAGCAAAGCCCGGGAAGTCATCATCAAAACTGAAGCCGAACTGGAGCAGTTCCTCTCCGAGCGGATTTAGGTGCGGATTTAGGTGCGGATTTAGGTGTCTGACACATGTTCGGAGGACGTCCGGACACGTTTACGAGGACGTCCGGACGCCCTGCCGCAAAAGCTTTGTTAAACCACCCGCCCGCATTAAGCCCATCAACCAACCCGCGGTCTTATTACTGCATCTAAAAGAATATCTTTGCACCCGTTTAAAAATAACACATGAAAAGAATTTTAGCCCTCGCGGCATTGGTGACAGGCATTTTTTCCGTAAGCCAGGCTCAGACAAAAAGCGATCCGGCAGCCAAGGCCATCCTGGATGGCGTCAGCGCTAAATTCAAGACCTTCAAAGCGGTTCAGTCGGGCTTTACCTTGCAGGTGGAAGATGCCAAAGGCAAAGTGCAGGGGGTTAAAAAAGGGACCGTATACATGAAGGGCAACAAATACCGCGTAAGCATTACCGGCCAGGAGATCTTCTTCGATGGCAGCAATATCTGGACCTACGATAAAGCCGCCAACGAAGTGACCATCACCAAATTCGACCCCACCCAGAATAGTATGACCCCCCAGAAATTGTTCACCAATTTCTACGACAAGGACTTCCTCTATAAAATGAACGGCGAGAAAAAAATGGGTGCCAAAACCATCCAGGAGATCGAAATGACCCCTACGGATAAGTCCAAGGCCTTCCATAAAGTGTATGTATACGTGGATAAAGCCACTAAAACCATCTACAGCACCAAGGTCCTGGAGAAGAGCGGCAACCGCTACACCTATACCGTGAGCAATCTCAACGGCAAGGCGGTCATCCCGGATGCACAGTTTGTTTTCAATAAATCCAATTACCCCGGGGTAGAAGAAGTTGATCTGCGGTAACCCTCGTCCGCACTTTCACACAAATGCATTAAGGGCCCCAGGCCCTTTTTTCATGCCCGGATCTCGCTGGGCAGGATATTGAACTCTTTCTTGAAGGCCGCCGCAAAATTGCTGAGATTGGAATATCCCACCCGCAAGCCCACTTCCTTCACCGTAAAATCACCGCTCAACAGCATGTCGCGCGCCACACTCATCCGCTGCTTTTGGTAATAAGCATAAATGCTGGTACCGTACACCTCCTTGAACAGCTTTTTGAGCTTGGCCGAACTCATGGCTGCTTCCTGGGCCAGCTGGTCGATAGTAGGAGGGCGGTTGTTGACATCCCGGCTCAGCAGGTTCTCCACATGCATGAGCTGGTGTACGTCGTGGCGATTAATCCGCGGCCCGGCCAGCATGGTCTTGCTTTTTTCGTAGAGGCGACTGAAAAACCGCTCGATCAGCAACATCACCCGGTTCTGGACCGTGGCTATGTACAGGGGACCTCTGGGGTCAGAATGCATCATTTCATTGAAATAGCGGCGGTATTCGTTGTCGATGGGCTCAATGGTATAACTGGCAGTTTTCAGGTTCAGGTAGGCCGTAAGCACCTCGTTGGGGTCCTGGATCCGCAGGTGTTGCGCCAGCCATTCCTTGTTGAAGATCACGTTGACGGCCTTCACCCGGGTGCCCTTGCGGCCCAGGTAGGAAACGTCAAATAAAGTACTGGTGAGATAAACACCCGCGTGCTGCTCATTCACCGTACGCAATACCTCCCCGTCAATGCGAAGCGTCATTTCCTCCTCGATCTGTATGTCCTCATACCGAAGCACATAATATTCTTCCGCGCTGCGGTTCCGCTTCAGGTAAAAATGATCGTTAAGGGTGTAATCCGAAAGCATGGCCTGCAGCCCGTTGGGCAACTCTATACAACTCATGTACCCGGTGGCGATAGTCTCCGGCCAGTGAAGGGTGCAGTTACTCATTTTGGTACCCGTCGCCTCCGCCAGTTCCTCCATGATCTGCCGGTAATTGTAGGAATGATATTCGAAACTGAACAAAATTATCCTATTTATAAGTCCAAATTAATCAAAAGAATCCGTATCCGACCCCCAGCGGTAAGTACGCACCGGAACCCCCGCCAGGTCCAGCACCCGGTCCACCACCGTTGCCGCAACCGCTTCCACCGTTGCCGGCCGGCTGTAGAAGGAAGGGGTGGCCGGACAAATTATACCACCTGCCAGGGTCAGGGTCTCCATATTCCGGATATGCACCAGGTTATAAGGCGTATCCCGTACAACACAGATCAGTTTCCGGCGTTCTTTAAGTACCACATCCGCCGCCCGGGTGATCAGGTCGTTGGAAATGCCGTTGGCAATCCTTCCCAGCGTGCCCATTGAGCAGGGAATGATG
>CBFGLD010000165.1:0-6738 GCA_965649495.1 uncultured Flavihumibacter sp.
GTGTCTTTCCCATTGGTGAGTTCTAAGAGGTTGTATACCCCCGGATGTGTATTGCCCAACGCTGTCCATTCACCTTCTTCTGAGGAATTGATCTGGATCTCCCGGATATCTACCCATACTTCCTTGATGTTAGGATTGGGGGCATCTGTCAGTCTTACTTCCAGCCTGGATTGCCCGGTTGCGTCATCGTTATCCTGGCTGCAGGCAGTAAACAGCAATGCAGCAAAACCCGCTGCGAGGGCTAATAATCGTCTCGTTTTCATAAGTGAATGTTTATTTCATTCTTATCATTCAAAGACTGTTCCAATCATTTCAAGCCTTATTCCCCAGTTGCGTACAGCCCCACGCGTTATATGGTAGTTTTACGTGAAAAGCTATATTTCAAGCTGTATTGTAAACCTTTTATCATGTATTTTTGTATGAGATTCAATCATCTGGATTTTCATAATGCTTTGTTAAACCGAGAACTAAATTTTTCTACTATGAGAAAACTACTGCTTGCTACCGCTCTTCTTGCCAGTGGAATTACCATGGCCCAGGATGAGGAAAATACCTCTTACCTCGGGGTGAGAGCCGGACTGAACGTTTCAACCTTAAAAATGACGGGTGACCTGCCGCTCGGGCAGGAATCTAATATCGCTTTCCGGCCCATGGGTGGATTTTTTGCGAGCCTCCCTGTGGGTAAGCGATTTTCCATTCAACCTGAAATATTATATTCTGGTATGGGTGCTGTAATTAAAAATGCCGGGAAAGATATCAGGCAACGCCTGAATGAATTGTCAGTACCGGTATTGCTTAAATACAAGATCTCCGAAAAAGTAAATTTACTGGCAGGTCCGCAACTCGATCTTCTCATCAGCTCCAAACAAAAGATGGATGATGAAACAATAGACGACCTTGATCGCCTCAATCGCGATAACATCTCTGCTACAGCTGGATTGGAGGTTTGGCCCCATCCCAAATGGGTGCTGGGTACCCGCTTCATCTATGGCATTTCTAATATGCGCCAGTCCTCCGCTGCATATGAATGGAAAGATCGCGCCTGGAACTTTTCGCTGGGATATCGCATGGGTAAAAAACCGGAACCAAAAGTTGTGCCGCCACCACCGCCACCACCGCCCGCCGATTCAGACAACGATGGCATAAATGATAACGAAGACAAATGCCCGAATGAACCGGGTATCGCAAAATACAACGGTTGCCCCATACCCGATACCGATAAGGACGGTATCAACGACGAAGAGGATAAATGTCCTGAAGTTCCCGGGATCGCCAGGTTCAACGGCTGCCCCATTCCTGATACCGATAAGGACGGCGTTAACGATGAAGAAGATAAATGTCCGGATACCCCGGGCCTTTCACGCTACCAGGGTTGCCCTATCCCTGACCGTGATAACGATGGCGTAAATGATGAAGAAGATCGTTGTCCTGACCTTGCAGGGCCTGCTGAAAACGGTGGATGCCCTATGTTGGAAGCATCTAAATTTAATGCCGCCAACGTTCAGTTTGTTACCGGTAGTTCCACCCTTACTTCAGTTGCCAGGAAAGAACTCGACAAAGCTGCCCGGATCCTCAACGAACAATACCCACAACTGAAAGTTGAAATCGCAGGCCATACGGATAATACCGGTAAAGCAGAAATGAATCAAACCCTGAGTGAAAAACGCGCAGCATCGGTAAAAGCCTACCTCATTAAAAAAGGTGTTGCGGAAGATCGCCTCTCTACCGTTGGTCTGGGGCAGGACCAACCGGTTGCCGATAACGCTACTGCTGCAGGAAGGGCCAGGAACCGAAGGGTGGAATTCAAAGTGAGTCAATAAAATTTTAAATACCTTATGACTGAAGACCGGTTGCACCACCGGTCTTTTTTTTTTGCCTCTACCACGAGAAATAGAGTAACAGGATCACCGCGGCAGACATAACGGTCAGGGTTAGAGTCCCGATGATATTCTGTAAGCGGTCATTCGTGTAGCTTCCCATGATACCCGGGTTATTACAAATATGTATGATGATGCCGATCAGGATGGGAGAAACAATTCCATATAGGACAGCGGTGTATAATAAGGCTTTCACCGGGTTGATACCTAAGGCCTGTATCAGCAACCCAAGCAGAAGGGAAATAGCCATAGTAATATAAAATCCCCTCGCTTCGTGCCACTTCTTGTCCAGCCCTTCTTCCCATCCAAAAGTTTCTGCAAACATATAACTCAGCGAGCCCGCCAGTATGGGTATCGCTAATAAGCCCGTGCCTATTATTCCAAGGGCAAACAATAAATAACTGGTTTTTCCTGCGAGCGGCTCCAACGCTTTTGCAGCCTCTTCCACGGTGTTGACCTCATGAATCCCCGCATGGAAAAGTACAGTCGAAGCTGCCAGCACTATAAAGTAAAAAACAAGATTGGTGAAAAGCATCCCCCCCCTGATATCATACTGCATAAAAGAGATGGATCGCTTGTCTACAATAATGTGCTTTTCCCTTACTTCCTCCACCTCCATGGATGTTTGCCAGAAAAACAGGTAGGGTGATATGGTCGTCCCCAAAATGCCCACCAATGCCAGCAGGTATGCAGGGGTGGACTCCGGTTGGGGCAACAACGTATGCCTGACCGCTTCCTCCCAATTGGTATCAGTTATAAAAGGAATCACCAGGTAGGCAAAAAGACTGACACATAACCATTTTAAAATCATACTGATCCTCTTGTAATTCCATTTGATGATACTGTACAATAACAGGATAGTAAAGAAGACTGAGTAAAACCAGGACGGGAGTTCGGGGAATATCAGGTTGGCCACAGCACCCATTCCCGCTATATCAGCACCAATATTTAAAATGATCGAAGGAAAACTGATCAATATTACCGCGTAAAGTACAGGTTTTGGATAATAGCGCTTGATGATTCCTGTTAATCCATGACCCGTTACCATTCCTACACGTGCACACATTTCCTGGATGGCGATCATTAGGGGATAGGTGGCCAGCGCCGTCCATAAAAGGGAGGGTCCGAATTTTGCGCCCGCCTGTGTGTAAGTGGCAATACCCGAAGGGTCGTCATCACTGGCACCGGTGATCAGGCTGGGACCCAGTGCCTGGCGGAATTGACGCCACCAGCTGTATTGTCTCCTCGCTCTTTTCATGTACGGTCTGCTTTCACCCACCCCGCCCTGATGGCAAATAAAACCAAACCTACCCTGCTTCGGACCTGCAGTTTCTCAAAAAGGGCTTCCCGGTAACCATCAATGGTCCGCTCACTGAGTTTCATGGCTATCGCAATCTCCTTATAAGTCATTTCGGATGCGGCATAACCTAAAAATTCCATTTCTCTTTCGGTCATGCGTACCAGTTGCTCGGGATGTTTCTCCTCCTTATGAATGGTATGTATGAGCTTTCCTGTTACAAAATCGGAATAATAAAAACCCTTCTCCAGGATTTCGGTCATGGCCCTTTGTAATTCTGATTGCGTGCAATCTTTTAACAGGTAACCTCTGCAACCAGCCCGGATCATCTGTATAACGGATGTTTCGTCATCATTCATACTTAGTGCCAGCAATCGCACCCGGGGGTACTTATCGGTCAACTCACGCGCCGTAGCCACCCCGTTCATTTCCGGCATATTGATGTCAAGGATGATAATATCGGGCTCTGCAACTGTTGTTCCCAACAGGTGCAGCAAAACCTTGCCATTGTTGGCTATGCCAGTCACGGTAAATCCGGGAATTTCATTGATAAGGTGCGATAGCGACTCCGCTACCAGGCGATGGTCGTCTGCTATGGCTACCGTATAGCTGACTGGGTTATTATAGGGATGCATCTTCCTGTTGTTTTGGCAAACTGATGGTTATACGGGTGCCTTCACCGGATTTGCTGTTGATCCGGAGTTCCGCACCCACTAATGCTGCGCGCTTTCCCAGGTTTCTTAAACCCGATCCCGAATCTTCTATTCCCCGGCTGGCCGATTCCTCCGGATCAAAGCCCTTTCCATTGTCACTGATGTTCAAAAGGAAAAGCATCGGGGTATAGGTCATCCGGATACAGATCTCCGTAGCCGCGGCATGTTTCAGGATATTATTCAGGATCTCCTGTACCATCCTGAAAATTACGATCTCTTTCTTGGAATCAATCCTGAAATCTTCGACCTCCGTCTCAAACCTGCAGGGTATCATAGCACTTTGTTCGATCCGCTGTAACTCGAAACGTATCGACTCCCGCAACCCGTAATTACTCAGCATGTCCGTATTCAGACCCTTCGATAACATACGAATGTACTTGATCACATCCCCCAATATCTGATTGGTATCAACAATACGCCGGGCAGGTGGAGAGCCGTCCAGTTCTTTCTCCAATATGTTCAGGTTGATTCGCGCCACACTTAATAATTGTCCCATGTTGTCATGGATCTCCTGGCTGACGTCACGCAGGGTCTGGTCCCGACTTTCAATCTGTGTGGTCAATACTTCCTTTTCATAGGCTTCCAGCAATTGTTGCCGCTCATGTTGCTGCTTAAGCCTGCGCCGCTGACCACTAAAAATGAAGTATACCACAAAACCACTCAAGGCCAGCATGATGATCACGGCTATCGATAGTGCATAAATGATCTCAATTTCCTTTGACATCATGGCGACTCTTTTTCCGGATTTCTGATTTGTTTCTGTACAGCAAAATTAACCACGAAAGAAAGGTAAAAGATCCACTCGCTGATAATCAGCACCCGGATCACCTTCTCCTGGCTTTCAGGACTGATGAGGTTGTGAATGCCCAACGACAGAAAGGAGGAAATGGAATGCAGCAGTATGGCAATCGCAATCCAAAATGAAAATTCATGTAGGGTCTGCTCCCAGTTATATCGATCAAATAAGCGTGCAATGTATAATAGCGACTGTATGATCTGCAACATACTGATCAGGATGATCACGATGGTATTCAAACCTTGCGTTGGAGACTGCAGAAAAAAAGCACTCAGCACCGCTGCCACGAATACAAGAGGTATCGAAGCACGGAACAATCGCTTCATTTTCCCCATTTCCTCCGCCAGCGCTATCGTCATCAGGGCATAATACAAAGGTCGAAAAACATGGTAGTACAGGAAGTTGGTACGGTAAATTCTTCCCATCATATAATCCATGATCTCACAGGGCAGGGCTACTACCAGGAACAACAGGAAAATTCGGTTGGTCACCGTCAGCTTGCCTTCACGACGCACTCCAACCACCAATGCTAACAGGATAATCAGCAGTTTTACTAAGGTGCCGGTCAATACAATACTCATATCTTCCTGGAGAAAAATTAGTCACATATAGAGGGGCAGGGGTAATACACCATATAAACCTTGTCCGCGAAAACATCCGACCGCTTATACCCTAATACATGCCGGGAACCATATACCAGGAAAACCGGACTGTTATATTCCGGGCTCCTGCCGTAATAAATCATCACTCCCGTCAATCCTTCTGAGGTCCGGATGGCATCAATGACAGCCATGGGTATGAACATGCCTTTTTTGAAATGTGACCGGAAAGCAGGACTGTTCTCATACCTTGCACGGTAATCCCTGGCCAAAGTATCCGACACCTCGGTCCAGCGGTATTTGCCCTGGTCCACCACTTTATTCAAAGAGGAACAGGACGATAATATTAAGATGCTGGCAAGGAAAGCCATAAGAAGTTTCATAGCAAATGGTTTTGGTGAATGGGGTATATAAAGATAATCTAATTAAAGCAGGAAAAAACCAGGGGTAGTAGTAGCATACCCCCGGTTTGGTTTCAGAATTAAGCACACATGACTCCTAATCTTTCTTGTGCGTCCGGTAAAAATGTTGCCTTTTATGATACAGTACAACCAACATGGTCAACAGCGTTAAGACAGCCATGAATACCATCAGCAATGGAATGGCTTCTACGGATATGTCCAGAAACTTTTTCATGTTACCGATTGAAAACTTTATATAAAAGTCAGTAAGGTTGTGGCACCATCAGGTAACCACAACCATGACCGACCGAACCTGATACTGCTGTAAAACTACAGCGCCTGTTTGAGTGGGGAAAGGGGAGTTTCCTCGTAGGAGAGGGGGAAAAATCCCGGTGCTGGATAAACGTAAATAAAAAAAGGTCCGCGCTAGCAGACCAGGGGGTTAAAATCGGGATTCAGACAAAGGGTCCCACGAGATAAGGCAATGGTTAAATGGTTGTTTTGATTATTACATCCCAACATTGTAAAGTTAAATCACAACCCTGACGATATTCCGGGCCTTAATCACGGAAGGAGGGGGGTATTTTCCCCGGTCAGGAACTAAAAAAGCCGCTGCCTCCGGCAACGGCTTTTCTATATTCCACTTTGCAGCTTACGCAAATTGCTGCCGGATGATATTGAGCGCGGCTCCCGCCTTGAACCACTCGATCTGCTGCTCATTGTAGCTGTGGTTGGCAAGGATGCTATCCGTACTGCCATCGCTGTGATGCAATACGATCTCTAAAGGCTGGCCCGGCATGAAATTCGTCAGCCCGTTGATGTCTATAATATCGTCTTCCTGGATCTTATCATAGTCTGACTTGTCGGCAAAGGTGAGCGCCAGCATACCCTGCTTCTTCAGGTTTGTTTCGTGAATACGTGCAAATGATTTTACCAATACAACACGAACACCCAGGTGACGTGGTTCCATAGCCGCATGTTCTCTTGAAGAACCTTCGCCATAGTTTTCATCGCCCACCACAATTGTTCCAACACCAGCCGCTTTGTAAGCACGC
>CBFGLD010000166.1:0-6688 GCA_965649495.1 uncultured Flavihumibacter sp.
GGCATTTTTTAGCGCCGGTTCATCCAGCTGCCATTGTGCATTGACCTCTTCTGAACCCATACCCTGTGCCAGTACGGCTTGTAACTGACGGGTTTTGTATTCACTCAGGGCCGACTTGTACAATTGCTCATAACTTTCGTATCGCGAAAGCGGGGTTACTACGGTACCTTCCTCTGTTTCCTCTTTATTAAGGTAGTCGATTGCCTGCCGGTACTGCTCTTCTTCCGCAGCAGTACGATGGCTGTTTGCGGGTATAGCTGCCCGTAAGATCCTGCTATATACATCCTGTAGTAATTCAGGAGTGGCAGTGATCAGGTCATCCGTTTCCGCTATGAAATTATACAGGGAAGCGAACTCATTCCTGCGGGTAGCCGTTTCCGTGGCATCGATTCCATATTTATCCGGCTGGATAAAATAGAAAGAATCCTTCGAGGTACTGAAGTGGCCGTTCTGAAAAGAAAGGAATTTATGTTCCTGCTTTACACCTGCGGCGTCTGATTCGAAGATCAGCTTTAGCTTGGTGAGCAGAGCGATGGCGATGGATGCGTTCATGGCTAATCGAATTTTGCGTTTGGATCGGGGTTGGGGCACACACCTACTAACCGGTTGATGAATCCGAGTAATTGCATGCCACTGCAACTAACTCCTTCGCCGGTATCCTTGTGGTGGAAATCACTGGTCTCCTTTCCCTTTGAATATCCACCCTTGACCCGGAACGGCCCCCAGCCTACGTTGGCTTCTGTATCCAGCTTGCTCTTGAACGTACTCGCCTGCCAGGCCGCCTTGTCGAATTTGATGTTGAGATTCCGGGCAAATATGGCATGGGTGGAATAAGCGATGAAGGATCCATTGGGTGGATTCCCCCCATCGGAAAGCACGGTGCTTCCAAAGGTCCAGGTGCCTGGATCGAGTTTCCAGCCCCGGCAGGTAAACAACTCAGTGCCCAGCCAGGGTCGCATGATCTTAACCTGCGTAAGATCAAAACTCATTTCAAATTTGCTGGTTTCCATGGTCATATTGGTCCGCTCGGATGAGCCGCTGGCGGATGCTCCCGCTGACCATAAACCGAAATTGAGTCCGCCTCCGGCATTCCAGGCATTCGTTGTTTTAGAGGAATGTGAGGTCACTTCATTTTCATGGAAACTGTATTTCATCCACTCCTGTTTGAAGAAATTGGCCGGGAATACCCTTACCGGGTAAAAATCAAAATCAATCATGGACTCCGTGAACCTAGCCCGATCGTAAGCATCTCTTAATTCCGCGAACCAGGATGCCATACTTCTTCCGGTAACCTGTGCGATATAAGCATGCATCGCTTCCACTTCATTTTTATATCCTGACCCGGTCCATGCATTCATGGCTGATTTTACTTTGTTTCGGTAGATCGGTTGATTCACACTGAAATCCAGCACTGCCTGCTTGTCGTCGCCGGAAGCAGCATTGATTCTTTTTAAATTGTAAGTGAGCAGCGCATCGGAGTAGGCCTGTTCTTTTTCTGTATAGGCTAAGGAAACCGGACTGTCCACCGTTCTTTCTGTTTCCTCGTCGGTAACCAAATTCTTTTCCTTCTTTGTTGTATATAAAAGTCCTTTGAATTTCTCCAGTTTCTTCTTTTCTTCCTCAGACGGTTCGAGGTTGGTGACTTTGGCAAACTTTAAAATATTGCCATAGATCCTGCTCAGCCTTTCCTGGCTGTTACGGTCAATGGTTTGTGATTGGTCGGACTGGTAAACAGCAGTTGGATCGGGTACCAGGTCCGCAAACATGGCAAAGTCGGCTGCTTGCATGATCAGCTTTCGCATTTCGGTAGCATCTGCTGCATTGAATCCCTTTTCCAGGAAATCAAAATCCGCATTCCCAAAGGGAATTCCGGGCGTTACCCAGGATACAAAATTGTTTTTGCTGGCAGGCGCAAATTCATCGCCGCCGGTTAAGATCTCATTCAGCTTGGCAAGCGTTGCCTGCATCAGCTGTTCGCCTTTGAATACTGACATTTGGATAGGTTTGAATGATGAAAGATTAGAAAGACTCTTCTACTATTTTGAACCAGATCTTGTAGGATGCGGTTCCGTTTTCTATAACCGCTTCCTGGTCTGTGTTGCGTTCATGATTTTCCAGTGAGATGGTTCCTAACAGGTCATTGGGACTAAGGGAATCCCGCTCCCATATTTCTATTGCATGGTACGGGCTTTCCTCGAGGCTGATATCTTTGCTGAGCTGGCGCGTTTGACCCGCCTGTATCTCACCAACATTTACGGTTCGGGGGAATCCTTTTTGAATGATCAGGAATATATCATCGCTGCCTGTATAGTCATCCTGGCTGATGCAGGTGACTGAATCAATGTGGAGGTACATAGAGATAAGGTTTGATAAGGTGGTACTAAGGTACCTTACCTGCCTATCCTATGTAAGGGGAATTTTCCCGTTTATGAAATCCAATGCAGGGTTATTTTTCCCGGGGCGCTGGTCGTAAATTTTACATCCCTTTTTGCAGGATTCCGAGGTATTGCACCCAGGGGCCAACAGCCTCTTTGTACTGGCTGGCCATCACCCGGACCAGCTGCCCGATATGGTTGAGATCGTGCACCGCCCAGGTGGCTAAAAGCTGTGCCAGCGTTGCTTTCCCCAACGCCGGATGGATGCCCGTTTTGGAATAATCTTCTGGTGAAAGGTTTTGCGATCGCAGGGTGGCAATATTTTGCTCCCGCAAGCGGCGGAAGGTCTGCAGCAGGTCCGCCAGGGTCTGCCCCTTGCTGGCTTCAAATTGTGCAAACCGGTCAAAGGGCGCAAAGGTATGGTCCGGCCCGCCCGACAGGATGATCTGCATCCTCGGTATCCAGTCCGTCCTTTCTCCATGGATCAGGTGGCCCAGGATATCGTAGGCCGTCCAGGTATCCGGACCTTCATCGGAATGGGTCCAGTCTGTTGCCAAACCCTGCAACAGTTGCTCCAGGACGCCCGGGGTGCGCTCCAGGATTTGGATGGTGCTATGCAGGTTAAATTCCATCACATTAACCGGTAGATCTCCATGATCTTTTCCAGCTCTTTTTGATAATCAAATGCCAGGTCCACCAGCTTGCCCGAGCGGATATCGAATACCCACCCGGGTACGGTCAGTCCCCACTCCTTGATGCCCTGCTGCACCGCCGCGGTCTTCACCACGTTGATGCATTGCTCTTTCACATTGAGCTCTACCAGCCGGTCATACCGCTGCCTTTCATCCGAAATGGCGTTGAGTTCGTTTACATGTATCCGGTATACATCGCGGATATTCCGCAGCCAGGGATTCAGGATGCCCAGGTCCGCCGCCTGCATGGAGGCTTTCACGCCCCCGCATTCGTAATGCCCGCAGATGACCACATGCTTCACCTTCAGGTTGCGTACCGCATAATTGATCACCGACATCACGTTGAGATCGATGGAGATCACCATATTGGCAATGTTGCGGTGGATGAAGACTTCCCCGGGTTTCACGCCCATCAGGTCTTCTGCCGTAACGCGACTGTCGGAACATCCGATATACAATATCTCCGGCTGCTGGCCCATGGCCAGGTTGCTGAAATATCCGGGGTCCACCGACAATTTATTGGCTACCCAGGCTTCGTTGTTGCGGAAGATCTGGTCGATATTCATGTGCAGCTGATTTGCAATAAAGATAGGACTATATCCTTACTGCCACGGTCATGTGGAGGTTGCGCCCATCACCGGGCCAGATGCCTGGCCCGGGGTAAAACGTGGGCCGCTTGGTGAAATGCTGCTGGTCGAACAGGTTGTTCACCCCCGCCCGGATCGTGAAATGGGTGTTCAGTCGCGCGGATATATTCAGGTCCCACAGCGAATAGGAGGGTGTAAATCCCTTTGCCCCGCTGGGCGGCGGATCTACCGTATTCAACGCATCAGAATAGGTGGAGCCGGTATAACTGTATTGCAGCGTGGCACTGAAGCCCTGGTACAATAACTCCAGCCCGTTCCTGCTGATCCATTCGGGTACCGCTTCCACGCGGTTGCCTTTCACTGCCCCCCTTGTATACCTGGCATCCATATACGAAGTGGAACTGAAGATGCCCGCAAACAATTGATGGGCGAGGGGGAACTTGTACTGCAGGAATACTTCGAGGCCGTTGGTCCTGCTATCCCCGGTGTTGGTCTTGTAAGTATAGCCGTTGCCGTTAGCATCCTGCAGCACCAGCGTACCCATGCGGTTCTTGTACAGCACGCGGAACAGGCTGATATCGTATTGCAGGTTGCCGGCGATCTTGCCCCGGGCACCTACCTCCGCATTGTATCCCGAAGCGTCTTCCAGGTTTTTGTCTACCCGCTCATAGGTGGATGCCGGAATGATATCCTTGAAGATTACGGGTCGGTAGGCGGTTGACAGGCCGCCGTAAAAGTTCAGCTCTTTGCCTGCCTGGTACTGGCTGCTGATGCCCGCCAGCAAAAAGCGGTGAGGGATCACCGTTGGTAAGTCTTCGGGTGCATAGTATTTGATCACCCCGCTCATTTTGGATTCCCCGTTTTCATAACGGATGCCCGGCGATACCGACCACTTCGGGTTGATCTGGAACTTGTTCTCTGCAAACAAGGCTATATTCCCCGTCCGGAAATGGATATCTCTTCCAAAGCCTTCTGCTGTTACCGACAGGTCGTAATCGGTGCCGGTACTGCCTTTCCCCATCTGCCGGCGGTGCAGGTCGTTGTTCATATATACCAGCCCGGTAGCCAGCGTGGAAACAATCCCTCTTAACTGGTAATGGTGCACCACCCGTAATTCCGCGGTCCGGCTGTTGAACCGGTCGATGTCTACCTGCCGGTGCGCGTAGTTCCCGGTAGCGGGATCTATGGCGTCGGGAACATGGGCGAAGGCATCAAACTGTACGCTGTTGCGGTCTCCCAGCACCCCCGACAGGGTGAGGTGGGCGCGGGTTTTACTGTTGAGCTTCCAGTCGAGGGAGAGAGAGGGGATATAGATATCGGGACTGAAATAATTGCGCTTACGCGTACTCGTGGTGGGGTCGGCCTGGAACATGCTGTCGTTCAGCGGGCCGGGTATCTGGTAGAGGTATTTGGACCTGCCCAGCTCCGCTTTCAGGTTTACGCGCGGGCTGAAGCGGTACTGCAATTGTACCAGCTGCGCGGTGGCATCGGAGCTTCCATTATCCCGGTAGCCATCCGAATGGCGCTTATAGTAATAGGCATAATACGAGAACTTTTTATGGGTGCCGCTGACGGCGTTGTAACTGCTGAGCAGGTTGAAGGATCCCACCGTGTTGATGCTTTCAAAGGAAAATGCCCGGCTGCTGTCGGGGGCCTTGGTAACGAAGTTGATCATCCCCCCAAACTGTGCCCCGTACTGTAGCGAGCCGGTTCCGCGGGTCAGCTCGATCTTTTCATAGCTCTCCATGGGGGCGCTGTAATGGCTGGCAGGGTAGCCATACATGTCGGAATTGACGAGGATGCCGTTCTGCCGGATATTGTATTCCCAGCTGCGGTGCGGGTCCAGTCCCCGCGTGGCGATATTCACCTGGTTGCCGCTGCCATCCATATCGTACACAAATACGCCGGGTATCTTGGCAAAGACCTGCCGCCCGTTCTTGATGGCTATATTGGCATTGGTGCCGGCCAGGTTCACGACCTCGTTCTTTTTACCACTGTAGAGAAATCCCTGCTGCTCTTCCGGCATGTGCGTGATATCGCGGCGCTGCCAGGCGCGGATGATGACTTCTTTCAGTTCCTTGGAGCGGGTGCTATCTGTTTTCACCTGTGCGGGCAAGGTAGCCGGGGCCAGTAACATTCCTGCCAACATCATAGCTGCGGGTGACAATGCAGCGCGAAACATAACTGCATTTCTCAGCACCGACCCACATAACAATCGCTGTTTCATGGAGCAAAACTACAGGTCTCCATAAGCCAGCCTATGACTTTGGTCATATGGAATCCGGCAGGATAAATTTTAATAGCTCGCTGAAGCTGGCTATCTGCTGGTCTGCGTTGACTGCCTTCCCAAAGCCGTAGGCGGCATATACAAAGGGCACCCCTGCCGCCGCGGCCGCTTCCTGGTCCCACCTGGTATCACCGATATAAACCGGCCGCTGCAGGCCGTTGCGCTCCACCACCAGCCGGATATTCTCACCCTTGGATAAGCCGGTCCGGCCGCTGGATTCATAATCGCGGAACATCCCTTCGAACCCATGAAACTGTATGAAATTTTCGATGTATCCGTCCAGGCAGTTGCTTACGATAAACAGCGGGTAGGCATGGGCGAGAGCCTTCAGGGTTTCCCGTACGCCGCTGAATAAGGTACCCCCGTACTGCCGCATGCATTCCAGTTCATGGACCTTATGCACGGCCAGCACCGCCGCTCTTTGTTCCTCCGGGATGAAGGAATAGTGCAGCTGCAGGACCTCCTCTATTTTCATGCCGCTGACCGATCGGATCATGGCGGCATCGGGAACCTTACCGGCAAATCCGAATGCCGGCAGCGTGCGCTCCCAGGCCAGCACACAGCTTTCCGCGGCATCCCATAACGTGCCGTCGAGGTCAAAAATAAAACTGTCGGGTGGCGTGCTTTTCATGGTCTCTTATTGAATGTTCCGGTAATTTAGTAAGGAATGAATGAAGTAAGGAATGAAGGAACGAAAGGCACATAAAAGGGCACATAATGAGGAAGCCGGCCAGATCCCGGTATTGG
>CBFGLD010000167.1:0-6620 GCA_965649495.1 uncultured Flavihumibacter sp.
TGTCTGACAGAGATAAGCTCAGTAAGAATTGCGATTTCTGTCGTGTCCTTTGTATTATATCTTAGTGTGTCATTATGATTGTAATAAACTAAAGTCACCTCATTGCAGCTTTTGACACTTTGAAAGTCCTGCGTATCGCCTTTGTTTTGTGAGCAGGATTGAAAAAGTAAATGTGTCAAGAAAAGTGATGTGAAAAATCGCATGGGTGTCTAATTAAATAACCGCTAACGTTTGTATTTACGAATTAGCTGAAGTTGGTGGAATTGGTAAGTTATTGATTTTGTTAGGTTATTGTTTGCGCTATCTGGATAGTGTGGGTTGCGGCAATCGGAATTGCGGTGGAGAGATCGGCTGGTGGAAGGCTTAAGAGAATTGGTTACTGCCAGTCCTTGCCGCGGTAGAGCTCGTCCAGCGGGTTGACCATCGTTATCAGGTCCTGCCGCTTCACATGCAGGTAACGCTCCGTGGTCTTGATGCTGAAATGCCCCAGCAAATCCTTGATGTAACGGATGTCAATCCCTTTCTCCAACAAATGCGTCGCAAAACTGTGCCGCAATACATGAAAACTTACCTCCTTTAAAATCCCCGCTTTCTCCTTTGCCTGCTGAAAAACCATCTGCGCACTCCGCGAACTGTAGGGAATGCCCGCATCATTTCCCTCAAACAGGTAAACCAATGGCATCGGACGACATTGGCTGATATAGGCCCGCAACACATCCAGTAATACCACACTCAGGCCAACATACCGGTCTTTTTTTCCTTTCGATTGCTCCACCCGTATCTGCATCCTCCCGCTATCGATATCGCATAAACGCAAATTCACTACCTCGCTTACCCGTAAACCCGCACTGTAGGCCGTAAAGAGAATGGCCTTGTGCTTCAGGTTGCTTACCGAACGGAACATCCGTTCTAACTCGCGCTCCCCTAATACCTTGGGTAACTGGTCCGGTTTCTTCGGACGCGGAATGTTCCAGAAAAACTTCTCCCTGCCTAATACCTGCTCAAAATAAAACTTAATGGCGTTGAGGCGACTATGGGCGGTATGCTCACTCAACTTCTCCCGGTCCAGCACATATACCATATAACGGCGCATATCATCTTCCGTTAGTTCCTGTACCGGCTTTTTACCCAATAGCTTTAGTAACTGCCGAAACTCATTGAGATAGGTTCTCCGGGTGGACGAACTATACGCCTTTAGTAATAACTGCTCTTCCATCCGACCTAACTCCTGCTGGTTTTCATAACTGATGGCGGGGGCTGGACTTCCCTGCAACTCGGAACTTATCACCTGCAACCCTGCTCCTGTTTTATTGGGGGTAACCCCGCCAGCAATGGTGTGGCTATTACTGGTATTGCCTTCACTGGTGCTGCCATCAATGTTGTTGCCTTCTGCTGGTGTAACGGTAGCTGCGCTGGTGTCCGCTAAGGAACCCGGATCCAGTCTTATATCGGGCTCAAATCTTGTCTGCGGATCCAACACCACATTGTAATGCCTGTTGCGGCTCCTCCGCTCCGCACCGGTCGGCCAGATCACCCGCTGGGGCAGGTGGGGTAACAATCCCGGGTGATATCCCAGGAACCGCTTCAGATCCCTGCTGGCAATTACCACCTTTCCTTCCAGGACCACCCGAAGATTTCGCATATTCCAGATCGTTAGAGGCATACACCTGCATCGGTGCCGGTTACTCCAGCTGATTCCTGGCAGGTCTTTGATCAAACGGTTCAGCATCGCGCTCTTTGCGTATCTGAAACCAATGCATAGATACCCCTCGTGCTCTAATGGCCACAATTCCATCCGCTCCATATCCTTTTTTTTGTATTCGCAGCATCACGGGATGGCATGGCTTCGCCTCCTGGGTCCCAGCAGCTCTTCGCAGTACTGCTACCCGCAAGTAATTGAGCGGTAAAATATGGTTTTCCGCACTGCCCTGCAATACCCGGTTTGTGGAATTTAGGATATGCCAGTCTGTTAGCCGGTTATTAAACGATCTTAAACGAATAAAAACGATAGTATAGTTTTTTTAGGATCAGACATGCTGTCTGAAAGCTGTCTAAATGCCCTCTAAACGCTGTCTATAAGCTTTCTGGATGCTGTCCGGAGGCTTCCCCGAGGCTTCCCCAATGCTGGTTCAATGCTGAAATCATGCTGAAATCATACTGACGCAATGCTATTGCAATGCTGAAAAAGTACGCCAGTGGCGGCCCCATGGAGAGGGTGAACGACCGGTTTTTGACCAAAATTGGGGCGAATGATGTTACCAGTTAGGTATGAATCGAGGGGTGCTACCCAAGACAGGGCATCACCTGGGTGCATCCAGGTTTCCCTGGCAGGCCCCCCGCGCCGGTGTCCCGACGGTCCTGGCGTGGTCCTCCCCCGGTCGGTCGCCGGTCCTCGCGCGGCCCTCCGACGGCCCTCCGCCGGTCGGTCGCCGGTCCTCCGACGGTCGGTCGACGGAGAATCCGGCTTTCAGGAGCGGTAAACAGGCTTTCATGCCGCAATTAACGGGATTCATGCCTGCCCGCGGTGTTGTTGGCGGGGCCTTTACTGCTCTCGCTTCTAATAACGGGTTGTTCACGCAGGCACCCCGCATCATTATTTTCCTTCACGCACTATTTTATCTCTTGCTATATACTTTCTGCTTGCTTTCCAGGCACTTAAAGGGCACTCAGGAGGCACTCAGGAGGTATTTGATTGGCAAATTCTGGGCAAATGCTCAGCATTTGGAAGGCAATAGTGATGGAATTAGTAAGGGAATTAGTCAGGGATTTAGTGATGGATTAGTGAGGGAATTAGTGAGGGAATTAGGAAGGCATTGTCAATTTCACCACCAAAACTTACGTTGTAAGGTGTATAGTTATTTAAGATAAAGACTCTATTTAAGGTTCAGTCAATTAGAAGCAATTCGGGCGCAAGCACCTCAGGGTACCAATGCATCGTATAGTACCTCTACCGGGTGCAGCGCCCGCCGGCCCGTGCCATCCTTGATCTGGTGGCGACAACTGGTGCCGGGCGCCGCTATTATGGTGTCCTCAGCCGCCGCCCGCACCGCCGGCAGCAGCACCAGCTCGCCCACTTTCATACTTACCTCGTAATGTTCTTTCTCATACCCGAAACTGCCGGCCATACCGCAACATCCCGAAGGGATCGTCTCCACCCGGTAGTTCTCCGGCATCGATAATACCTGCACCGTCGGCGCCACCGATGCTATCGACTTCTGCTGGCAGTGCCCATGCACTTTTACCGTCCGCGCCTCCTTCGTGAACTGTACCCGGTTCACCCGACCCTGCTCTATCTCCCGCGCCAAAAACTCTTCCACCAGGTACACATGCCGCGACAACTCCCGCGCTGCCTCCAGCTGATTATCGTCCGCCAGGTCGGGGTACTCGTCCCGGAAACTGAGGATCGCCGAAGGCTCTACGCCGATAAGGGGAGTGTCCGCACTTACCAGCCCGCTCAACAACCCGATATTGCGGTTGGCGATCCGCTTCGCTTTTCGCAGTAAGCCTTTCGACATCCAGGCCCTCCCGCTCTCCTCGTGCTCCGGGATCTCTACCTCATATCCCAGCCGCTCCAATAGTAGTATGGTCTTGATACCGATGCCGGTATCGTTGTAATTGGTGAACTCATCGCAGAACAAATAAACCTTCCGCCCCCGTGCAGCGGGCAAAGAGGTACTCCCGGCGCCTGAATCCTGCCGCTGCTGTTGTTCCTGCCGCTGCTGTTGCTCCAACTGCTCTTGCCGCTCCGGTTGCTCCTGCTGTTGCCGGATCTGCGCCTGCCGCTGCCGGCGGTGCTTGCGGTACCACGACCGCAGCGTCGTCGGGTGCAAGGTGGGCATCGACCGCTCCACCGCAAATCCACTCAGCCGCTTCACCAACGGCGCCACCACCCCGTTGGTCATGAAAAAATTGTAGACCCCCGGTAACATAGCTCCCAGGGCCGAACTCCGGCTGTAATTGGCGATCAGCCGGCTGCGGAACGGCACCCCGTTGGCATCGTAATACTGCTGCAAAAACTCCGCCTTCAGCTTGGCCATATCCACATTACTGGGGCACTCACTCTTGCAGGCCTTGCAACTCAGGCACAGGTCCATCACCTCCTTGATCTCCTGGTGGTCAAACCGGTTCGGCTTCACCGACCGCGTCAGGTACTCCCGCAGGATATTGGCCCGCGCCCGCGTAGTGTCTTTTTCATTCCGGGTGGCCATATACGAAGGGCACATCGTTCCGCCCGACAAATGACTCTTCCGGCAGTCGCCCGACCCGTTGCACTGCTCCGCATGCTGCAACACATCCTGCTGGTGGTACCGGAATACGGTCTGGAATGCCGGCGTCCGCTGCCCCGGCTCATACCGCAACATCGTATCCATCGGAGGCGTATCCACGATCTTATTGGGATTGAATATGTTTTCGGGATCCCAGGCTTTCTTGACCTCCTTCAGCAAGGCATAGTTCTTCTCCCCCACCATCTGGCGGATGAACTCACCCCGCAACCCCCCGTCACCGTGCTCGCCACTCAGGCTGCCCTGGTACTTCTTCACCAGCATGGCGATCTCCTCCGCTATCACCCGGAACATCCGGTTGCCCTCCTCCGTCTTTAAATTCAGGATGGGCCGCAGGTGCAACTCCCCCGACCCCGCATGCGCATAGTGCACACTGTATAACCCGTGGCGCTCCAGTAACGCGTTAAAATCACGGATATAGGCCGGCAGGTCGTTCACATCCACCGCCGTATCCTCTATCACCGGCACCGCCTTGTCATCCCCCGGCAGGTTGCCCAGCAATCCCAGCCCCGCCTTCCGCAGGGTCCAGATCTTCTTGCTGTCGGCCCCAAACAACAACGGGAAATGGTACCCCAGCCCCGCTGCCCGCATCTCCGCCTCCACCTGCGCCGCCAGCACCTCGATCTCCTCCCGCGTCTCCCGCGCAAACTCTACCACCAGGATCGCCCCGGGATCGCCCTGCACAAAAAACCGGTTCTTGCTCTGCTCCAGGTTGTTCTTGGTACACTCTAATATATAGTGGTCGATCAGCTCGCTGGCACTTGGACCGTATTTCAACGCTACCAGGTTGGCGCGCAGCGATTCATCGATGCTGTTGAAATGAACACAGAGCAGCCCTACCTCCCGCGGCGGCAACGCCACCAGGTTCAGCTTGATCTCCGTTAAAAAAGCCAGGGTGCCCTCCGAACCCGCCAGCAGGCTGCAGAAATTGAAATCGGGCTGCCCGGCCGTAAAAGGGGCCGTCTCCAGCAACAGGTCCACCGCATAACCGGTATTCCGGCGCTCTACCGTTTTCTTGGGAAACTCGCGCCGGATCTCTTCCTGGTTCTCGTACTGCCCCAGCAGGCTGCGCACTTTCCGGTAGATCCGGTTCTCCAGCCCGTCGCCCTCACACTTGGCATGGAACGCTTCCAGTCCCACCGCCCCGAACACCGCCTCCGACCCGTCACTCAGCAGCGCCTTCACCTCCAGCAGGTGCTCCCGCGTGCTGCGGTACACCACCGAATTGGAGCCACAGGAATTATTGCCCACCATCCCGCCGATCATCGCACGGTTGGCCGTGGAGGTCTCGGGACCAAAATACAATCCGTATGGTTTCAGGAACATATTGAGCTCGTCGCGCACCACGCCGGGCTGCACCCGCACCCAGCGTTCTTCCTGGTTCAGCTCCAAAATCCGCGTAAAATGTTTGGAAACATCCACGACAATGCCGCTGCCCACCACCTGGCCGGCTAAAGAAGTACCGGCGGTGCGGGGTATCAGGGAGGTCTGGTGCTGTCGCGCAAAGGCGATCAGCTCACGTAGATCATTTTCAGTTTGGGGAATGGCTACCGCCAGCGGCAGCTCGCGGTATGCCGAAGCATCGGTGGCATACAGGGTCCGCATCGTATCATCGTAATAGAGCGCCCCCTCCAGGCGGTCACCCAGTTGCTGCAGTGCTTGCGTCATGTTGGCAGTGTTTCCGGCTGCTTGCCCCGCTAAGTTACTCCCTATCTCTTATACCTTCTTCACATTGGTGGCTACCGGGCCCTTCGGACCCATCTCCACCTCGTAGGTTACCTGGTCGTTTTCCGTGATCCGCACCGTCAGGTTGCTGGCATGCACAAAGACCGACTCGCCGGTCTCCGTATCCTTGATGAACCCGAAGCCCTTGCCCTCGTTGAAAAAGTTCACCACCCCGCGGCGCTCGCCATCCATCTCCACATCTTCCTGCTTGGGCACCCCGATCTGAATATCCTCCAGGTTGATCTCTTTTTTCCGGGTCGGGTCCGGCGGCGTATCCACGATATTACCGTTCTCATCGATATAAGCCATCATGTCATCAAGGCTCTTCCCCTTGCTGCTGTTGGATTTGCGCTCCTCGCGCTTGTCCGCCTTTTCCTGCTTCTGCTGTGCCCTTTTCTTTTCCTTTTCCCGCTTGTTGAACGAATTCGAAGATCTTGCCATCTGCCTTTCCTGTTTGGTGAATGATTAAAGGTCGGTTTTTTTTACCGTCCGACCCGCTAAAATTCAAAGCACCCGGTAGGTTTGTCCCGCAACAGTCGGTACCCGCACGATTTTGCCCCCCGCCCGGGCCGACTGCCCGGCTCTCACCTCCGCCTGCCCGGCCGCCTCGCT
>CBFGLD010000168.1:0-6607 GCA_965649495.1 uncultured Flavihumibacter sp.
AGTGAACACACCACTGCTCTCCTGGAAATTATTGACCGCAAAACATTCACCGACTACATTGATGATGTAAGCACCACCTATATTGATCCCGAATTGTTTGAACAGTATTTCGGCATTGGTTCCGAAAAGGCCCAGCTGGCCCGTAGAATGGCTAACAAGACCGACCAGGGAAGCGCCACCAGCGCGGCTTTCGGTCCCGGCGACAAACGCGGAACCCCCACCAATAACGATGCTTATTACTCTGTCGGATTCAAGCTTGGCTTCAGGCTTGGTGGCAGGGGAACAGGAGATAATTACAGGACCATTAAATGCCCCGTAATGCGCTACTAAACCCTATACTTCACCCAATCCGTAACCATGAAGCGAAAGCTGGAATGCCGGCAACTGCTCGTTACATTGGCTATTTGTTTCAGCAGCTTGCCCGCATTTTCTCAGGAAGACACCATCATTATTAATAAAACAACCAACAACACAGCACATAACATTAATCTATACACGAACGCCTCCCAGAAGGTACTGTTCTTTAACGCCAGCGGAAAAGAAGGAACCGTTTATCATCTGCTGCTTTTCAGGAAAGATAAACTGGTGAAACAAACGCGGATCCTTAGCAGGCAAACCGCTATCGTGAACAAACCCGAAAAAGGGAATTATTATTTTGAAGTTTTTACCGGCGATGACCGCATCGGAAGCGGAACCATCACCGTTCAATAAGTTCTTTAACTAACAACCAATAAGCGGCAGGGACATTGGTAAAATCGCAATATCCGGTTTGTTATAAACCTGATCCGTTCCCTATACTCAGTACCCTTTCGAACAATTGATTTTATTGATCACTCCCTGCCACCGCTTATTGGGATTAACGCTTTGACTTATCCGGTATCCACAACGGCCGGCGGTGAATAACTGCCGGCCGTTTCTTTTAGGTGTCTGACACATGTTCGCAGGACGTCCGGACACATGTCAGCGGAACGTCCGGACGTCTTACAGCCCGGACGTCTTACAACTCCTCCTTCAGGAACCGCGCAGTATGACTTTCCTTCACTTTCACCATCTCCTCCGGCGTACCTTCAAACAATACCTTTCCACCTCCGTCGCCGCCTTCCGGACCGATATCTATTACATGATCCGCTACCTTGATCACATCCAGGTTGTGCTCAATGATCAACACCGTATTTCCGCGATCCACCAGCTTATTCAACACGTCCAGTAAATGTTGGATATCCTGGAAATGAAGCCCCGTGGTGGGTTCATCCAATATGTAAAAGGTCTTGCCCGTATCTTTTTTTGATAGTTCGGTAGCCAGCTTCACCCGCTGCGCCTCCCCCCCGCTCAAAGTTACCGCCGACTGACCCAGCGTAATATATCCCAGTCCCACCTCCTGTAATACCCGGATCTTGCGGTACAGGTAAGGCACCGCCTGGAAAAACTCCACCGCCTCGTCCACCGTCATATCCAGCACATCACTGATCGATTTCCCCTTGTACCGGATCTCCAGGGTCTCCCGGTTGTAGCGGCGCCCATTGCACTTTTCACAATGCACATACACATCAGGTAAAAAATTCATCTCGATCACCCGCATGCCTCCTCCCTCACACAAATCACAGCGCCCGCCTTTTACATTGAAGGAAAACCGGCCCGCCGCATATCCCCGGATCTTGGCTTCCGGAACAGCCGCAAACAATTGCCGTATCTCGGTGAAAAATCCGCAATAAGTAGCTGGATTACTCCGTGGCGTCCGGCCAATGGGCGACTGGTCAATCTCAATCACTTTATCGATATGCTCCAGCCCCTTGACAGATTTGTACGGCAGGGGCTTCTGCTTGCTGTCATAACAATACTGCGATAAAATGGGATAAAGCGTTTCATTGATAAGGGTCGACTTTCCGCTGCCACTCACCCCCGTAACCAGCACCAGTTTCCCCAGCGGGAACTTTACATTCACCTGCTTGAGATTATTACCCGTCGCGCCTTTCAGCTCCAGGAACTTGCCGTTGCCCTTCCTCCTCTCCACAGGAACGGGTATACGCTTTTCTCCACTCAGGTACTGCGCGGTTTCCGAATTGGCCGCCAGCACTTGCTCGGGCGTACCCTGCGCAACAATCTCACCCCCATGCTTACCTGCACGCGGACCGATATCCACCAGGTGATCCGCAGCCATCATAATATCCTTGTCGTGCTCCACCACCAGAACGCTATTTCCAATATTCCGGAGATTTTGTAAAGCTGATATTAACCGGTGGTTATCGCGCTGGTGTAATCCGATGCTGGGCTCATCCAGCACATAGGTGATGCCCTGTAACTGCGAACCGATCTGTGTGGCCAGCCGGATCCGCTGCGACTCTCCGCCGCTCAGCGTCCGGGTAGCCCGATTCAGCGTCAGGTAAGTTAACCCCACATCCAGCAGGAACTGTAACCTTTCGCGGATCTCTTTCAGTATATCCTTGGCGATGACCTGCTGCTTCTCGCTTATCCGCTGCTCGATATCCCGGAACCAGTCCAATAACTTATCCAGGTTGTATTCACTCAGCTCCGCAATATGCTTTCCGTCTACCCGGAACCATAAACTTTCTTTTTTCAAACGCGCCCCCTCACAGGATGAACAGGTATTCAACTCCATGAAACCCTCCGCCCACTCGCGAATGGCATCCGAACCCGCCGTGGAAAACCAACGCTTTATCTGGGGAATCACTCCCTCAAACTCTTCCGCATATACGCGATCCGAAGCCACTACTTCATCATAACCTACCAGTTCATCCGAAACACCTTCCTCGTTCCCGTACAAAACCAGGTTCAACGCACTCTCTGGCAAATCCTTAACCGGCTTCTTCAGGTCGATCTTATATTTCCTCGCCACCTGCTGTACCTGCTTATATACATATGCTTCCCGCTCCTCACCCAGGGGCGCAATGCCGCCTTCCTTTATACTGAGCGAAGGATCCGGTATGATCTTCTCCAGGCTTACCTGGTACACCGTTCCCAATCCCTTGCAGGTAGCACAGGCGCCATAGGGCGAGTTAAAAGAAAAACTGTTCGGCGACGGCTCTTCATAACTGATACCCGTATCCTCGCACATCAACTGCCTGCTGTACTGCACCACCTGGTCGTTATCATTGATCAGCAGGAACATTAGTCCTTTCCCTACCTGCATGCACTTTTGCACACTCTGGCTTAAACGAACCTTCATATCAGCAGTTACCGCCATCCGGTCAATCACCACTTCGATATCATGGATCTTGTAACGATCCACCTGCATTTTGGGGACCAGGTCCTTTACCTCACCATCCACACGTACTTTCAGAAAACCTTTCTTACGCACATCCTCAAACAACTCCCGGTAATGCCCCTTACGGCCCCGTACCAGCGGAGCCAGCAGGCTGATCTTCTTTTTCGCATACCGCTCAAAAATATTCTCCACGATCTCCTCCTCTGAAAACTTCGTCATCCGCTTTCCTGTATTATAACTGTAAGCATCAGACGCTCTTGCAAATAAGAGTCGCAGGAAATCATAAACTTCAGTTATTGTTCCCACCGTGGATCGTGGATTCTTGTTGGTGGTCTTCTGCTCAATGGATATCACCGGGCTCAATCCAGTGATCTTGTCTACCTCCGGCCTTTCCATATCGCCTACAAACTGCCTCGCATATGCGCTGAAACTTTCCATGTACCGGCGTTGCCCTTCATTGTAAATGGTATCAAAAGCAAGCGAAGACTTGCCGCTTCCGCTGACCCCCGTAAAGACCACCAGCTTGTTTTTCGGAATGGTGATATCAATATTTTTCAGGTTATGTTCACGTGCACCAGTTACTTCTATCGTCTCTATTCCGGCAACCGGCACCTCCACAACAGCTTTTTTCTTCATATGATGATTAAGTGACAAAAATACAACAACCTTAAACAGGAACGGTTTTTGAAGAAGGAGGTTGGAATCAAGAAAATAATAATCTATGAAACAATTCACAAGACCCCTGATCGCACTGGCCACCGTTTCGGTTATGCTGGGCGGATGTAAATCCATGAATAAAACCAAAAAAGGTGCCATCATAGGCGTAGCCGGTGGTGCCGCTATGGGTGCCGTGATCGGCAAAGCCGCCGGAAATACCGCCATGGGCGCCATTATAGGCGCTGCCGTGGGAGGCACTGCGGGTGTGCTGATCGGGAAAAAAATGGACAAACAGGCCAAAGAGATCGATGAACAGGTACCCGGCGCTAAAGTAGAACGCGTAGGCGAAGGCATCGTAGTGGAATTCAACAATGCCGTACTGTTTGGATTTGACCGCGCTGACCTCAGCACCCAGGCTAAAACCGAGCTGGATAAACTGGTCGCCATCCTCAACAAATATCCCGATACCAACCTGGAAGTGGCCGGCCATACCGACAGCCAGGGTGCAACGGATTATAACCAGCGATTGTCAGAAAGAAGGGCTACTTCCGTTGCCAGTTATGTAGATGCGAAAGGTATTGCTGGTCACCGGCTCACCACCAAAGGCTACGGCGAATTGGCCCCTAAATACGACAACGATTCCGAAGCGAATATGGCTAAGAACCGGCGCGTGGAATTCCTCATCACTGCCAATGAAAAAATGAAAGCAGAAGCTAAAAAAGAAGCCGGCGAGAACTAAGAAAACCAGCCAATCCAAAGCTGGCACCATTTTTTTAAAAACCTCACCTATTATAATGTACACTTTATGAAAAAGACAATTCTGACAGTTTTATGTTCCGCAGGCATCCTGGCAACCGCCAGCGCACAGAGCGGCACCCGTGTGATCGGACGCGCAGGCGTTAACTTCACCAATATCACCGGTAAAGATTTTGAAGGCGATAAAGACAATGGTAAACTGAAAACCGGCTTTCATATCGGCGCCGAAGTGGAAGTGCCTCTGGCCGATGATTTCTTCATCCAGCCCGGCGTGCTCTTCTCTACCAAAGGTGCCAAAGGCAAGGACAGCGAAGATGGCAGCACCATCAACCTTTCTTATGTGGAGATCCCCGTCAGCCTCATGTACAAACCCATGCTGGGCAATGGCAGGCTGATCCTGGGAGTTGGCCCTTACGCCGGCTTCGGTGTGGGTGGAAAAATAAAATTTGATGGAGACGACGACGCAGATATCGAATTCAAAAACAAAGTTTCCGCAACCGAATATGCCGCCAGCGAAAGCCTGATCCTGCGCAGGATGGACTTTGGCGCCAACTTTGCCGCTGGTTATGAAATGGCTTCCGGCCTCAGCTTTCAACTGAACTCACAACTGGGACTGGCCAACCTGCACCCCGAAATCACCGGGCTGCCCTCCGGCTTCAAACAGCCTAAAGCAAACAATACCGGCTTCGGTGTATCAGTAGGTTACCGTTTTTAATTTTCCGGAAACAACAGCAGTACCTCCTGCAACCACAACATGCCCAAAGCCCCGCCCAGTGCGGGGTTTTGGCATCTAAAGAAAAATTTATTTGGAAGTTCAAAACCACTGACCCTATCTTTGCACCAGTTCTTTTGAGCATCGCTTATCAAGAAAGGCAGAGGGATATGGCCCGATGAAGCCTTGACAACCTGTTCCAGGTGCTGCAGCACGTGGAGTAAGGTGCCAAATCCAGCCCGCATCGCGGGATAGATAAGTCAGATGAATGGCTTTTGCAGAATCAAACTTCTTCATAGAGCTCTTCTGATGATTTATCGGAAGAGCTTTTTTATTTTCCAGCACTTCCGATCATAGCTTGGTAGGTGGTGTCGCAAACAACCTGTTTTTCAACAAACAAAAACTGTTTAACAATGTACGCGACAACACAATTATTGCACAGCATCCCGGTGGATGCACAAACCGGCGCCATCGCCGTTCCTATTTACCAGACCAGCACATTCGTGCAGGATGCCCCTGGCATCAACAAAGGTTTCGATTACAGCCGCACCAACAATCCCACCCGCCAGGAACTGGAAAAGATCGTGGCCAATCTGGAAGGCGGATCCGTAGCAGCCGCTTTCGCCAGCGGACTGGCAGCCATCGACGCTGTCATCAAATTACTGGAATACGGCGATGAGATCATTGCCGTGGATGATATCTACGGCGGCGCTTACCGCCTCTTTGAGAAAGTCTATAAAAAGTTCGGGATCACCGTCACTTATGTTGACACCACCGACCTCGGCGCTATCAACCGCGCCATCACCCCCAAAACCCGGCTGATCTGGATCGAAAGCCCTACCAACCCTACCCTTAAGATCTCCGACATCAGCGCCATCGCGGCCATCGCAGCTCGCTACCGCATCCTGCTCTGCGTTGACAATACCTTCGCTTCCCCCGCCCTGCAGCAACCTTTGCAACTGGGTGCCGATATCGTGGTGCACAGCGCCACCAAATACATCGGCGGGCACAGTGATGTCATAGCGGGACTGGTCATCACCAAAAACCCCGACCTCGGCGCGCAGATCAAATTCTACCAGAACGCCTGCGGTGCCGTACTCGGTCCCTTCGACAGCTTCCTGCTGATACGTGGCCTCGAAACCCTGCACCTGCGCATCGGCCAGCATTGCAGCAATGCCGCCATCATCGCGCGTTACCTGCAACACCACCCGCTGGTAGATAAGGTCTGGTACCCCGGGCTCAACAGCCACCCCAACCAC
>CBFGLD010000169.1:0-6509 GCA_965649495.1 uncultured Flavihumibacter sp.
GGCCACGAGTGTAACCCCTTTATGTTCCAGGGAGCGTACGCGGTTCCTGGCATAGGCCTCAGAAATACCCGCATGAAGCATATCGGCTGGTGCCACCTGTTCTATTGCTTTGCCCAGTTGTTCCAGGAAATCCTGCAGGGCCGGCCCCTCCATCCCGATCAGCAACCCGGGATTGGTACAGAACTGCCCCGTTCCCAGGGTAATGGAAGCGGCGTACTGAGCGGCGATGTCTGCCACCGAAGCAGCCAGCTTTTGGGGAAATAGAAATACAGGATTCACACTACCCATTTCAGCAAAAACGGGAATGGGAACCACCCTGCCATTGGCCCAGTCAAACAACTGTTTACCACCGGTGTACGAGCCGGTAAAACCAACAGCACTGGTCAACGGATGCATGACCAACTCCCTGCCCACATCAAAGGAACTGCCATGTATATGCGTAAAGATGGCTGCAGGCAGTCCGCATTTCCGGATAGCCGCATGAATAGCACTCGATACCATTTCAGAAGTATGGGGATGTGCCGGATGGGCCTTTACCAGGACGGTGCAACCGGCTGCCAGCGCACTGGCGGTATCTCCGCCGGCAGTGGAGTAAGCAAAAGGAAAATTGCTGGAACCGAAGACCACCACCGGTCCCAGCGGCAGGTTCATTTTCCGGATATCAGGCCGCGGGGGATTTCGGTCAGGCATGGCCGTGTCAATGCGGGCATCCAGGGAAAAACCCTGTTGGCAGGCATCGGCATAACTGTTCAGCTGGAAAATGGTCCTGGCCCTTTCGGAACGCAACCTGGTCAGCGGCAGGTTGGTTTCTGCTGCCGCGGTTTCCAGGACGGCATCACCCAACGCGTCCAACTCCCGGGCAATGGTACGCAGCAGTTCCGCCCGGGTGGCTACCGGTAATTTTTTAAACGATTCAAATGCCTGTGCAGACTGTTGTAAGGCCAGGTTGATTTCCCCGGCACTGGCATCCCTGAAATCCGCCATGATGGAATTTTTTTAATGAAAGGAGGGCTTTCAGCCTTCTTGCTCAATTTCATCAAAAATCTTCATATCCACTTCCTTACCCTCAATCCAGTCGCCGGGGGGACGATACTGGTATTCCGGGTCGTCCAGCACCAGCACCCAGTCCTGCCCGGGCCCCAAAGTGGGAGGTGTCAGGGTTATCAACCCGCGGCGGTATTCCGATTTACCCCGAACCAGCAAGCCGATGCGCGGGTCGTACCACCATATTTTTATGTCGTCACTTTTCATAAAGGAAGTATTCACCTGGATGGTCTTCCCTACGGGCAGGTAGACCATGGCAAAATCGTTGTTGCTGCCCCGGATAGCCGTGATGTGATTTTCTCCCTCCTCCTGTCCCTCCACCACCAGGCCGGGGTCCTGCACGCGGGTTGTCCATGGCCTGCATTCCATCACCTTTTTGATGTACCCGGCAGAGAAAGCGCCGGGTTGTTGCAAACCATCTTTCCAGTAGAATCCCATCTCCCCCACTCCCTCACTCCCGATGAACCGGGAAACGGCATAATTACCGTATCCCACTCCACAGGCACCTTTGAAAACACTGCGGTAGGCCTGTTTGCGAAAATCGTAATCCGTAAAATGGGCTTTCCTTTCGCTGGTGGCTGCGCCGGACCCCTGAACGGGATGATCCTCAAAGCTGGCATTGGCCATGACCACAGGTTTGGAAGATGGCAGGCGGTAATCGCGTTCCACCCAGTCCCACACCGGTTGGGGGCTGGCCTCATGACCATTGTTCACCAGGTTCAGGTTCAGCCAGGATTCGGTATGTAAGGACCCGGCGCTGCCCTTTTCCCCCGGCTCGGGCAGGTAGGTGATAAGCGCCTGGTACCCGGTTCCTTCCTGGATACCCCGGGCCATAGCCCTCCAGACGGGTTTCCAGTCGGCTTTTTCCTGTTGGGCCGGACTGGCGCCCCCCAATATCCAAATTATATTTTCCTGTTCCTTATAGCGCTTACCCAGCCAGTATCCGTAATTATAAGCATTACGGGAAGTGAACACGGCGGGGCCCTTTCCCCAGCCATCGGCAACCTTATCACCCATGGCAGATACCAGTCCCATGTAAAGATTCCTTCTGGCCGCCATTTGAACGGTGGTATCCACCAATTCGAAATAACGTTCATTGGGAGTATTCGGATTGGCATCCACCAGTGGTGCCGCACCATAACGGTTGAGTCCCTGCAGATCTGTACCTCCCGGAAGGATAGCGGCCTGGATCACCGTAAATCCTTTTGACTGGCGGTCCTTCAGGTACCATTTGATCTCTTCAAAACTTAACCGGTGGAACATATCATAAGCAGCATCGCTCAACCAAAAAAATGGTTTGCCTGCCCTATTTTCGAGGCCGTGCGCATCAGCGCTTACCCGAAGCCGCGAAGGCAGCTGCGTCTCCTGGCCACGGGCACCTGCAATGATCATCACAAGGCATAAACTCAACAGGATTCGTATCATTGGTATCATCTCCTACAATTTCGGCAATAAGATAAGTCATATGAAATACGCAAGGACCCGCGATTTATTGTGCAGGAAAAGGGATTCGCAGGCCTGGCACCCGTATCAGCGGTGCAATGCATGGTGATGTCTGAAAAAGATTATTGATTCCTTCCGGCTTTCACCATGGCTGGACTGATCAAAACTTTATAGGAATTTCCCCAGCTGTTGGCAATGTAATTTACCACGTCCGCAATTTCTTCATCACTCAGGTAACTTTGCTCGGGCATCAGGGCGTGGTACTTTTTTCCGTTGACCGTAATTTCTTCATGCTGGCCTTTCAAAATGATAGTAATTGCGCGCCTGGGGTCCTTCATCAGGTAATCAGCTTTGGCCAATGGCGGAAAGCTCTCCTCGATACCTTCTCCATTTTCCATATGGCAACCCTGGCAATTCACCTTATACACTTCTTTACCCCTTTTGATACTTTCTGCTTTAGGATTTTGCAGGTAGGAGCTAAAGATAAAAGCGGATGCCACCAGGAGTATAGATACCAGCAATGATTTCATATCCTGAATTTAGAAATTAATTCGATACCACTTCTCCCTCCAGGTCATAATCGTAAGCGCGGGTGATTTTTACATAAACAAAATCGCCGATGGTCAGTTTTTTATTGGTATTGATGACCCCTTCGTTATCCACTTCAACGCTGTCAAATTCGGTACGGCCAAGATAGCGGCCCGCTTCTTTTTTATCGACCAGTACTTTGAAGACCTGACCTACTTTTTCCTGGTTTTTTTCCAGGCTGATTTCCTGCTGCACTTCCATGATCTCCTGTGCACGGGCTTCTTTTTCCGCGGCGGGGATATTGTCCTCCAGTTCATGGGCGCTGGTATTTTCTTCGTGTGAGTAAGTGAAGATGCCCACCCGGTCAAAGCGCATCCGGCGCAGGAAGTCTTTCAACTCTTCCACGTCTTCACGGGTTTCACCGGGGAACCCGGTGATCAGGGTGGTCCTCAGGCAGATGCCCGGAACCTTTTCCCGGATAGCCGCAACCAGGTCCTCCATTTCTTCGCGGGTGATCTGGCGCTTCATGGCCTTGAGCATATTATTGGAGGCATGCTGCAGGGGCATGTCAAGGTAATTACAAATATTTTTCCTTTCACGCATTACATCCAGCAACTCGATGGGAAACTTGGAAGGGTATGCATAATGCAGGCGGATCCATTCCAGTCCCTCCACATCTGCCAGCCGGTTCAGTAATTCGCCGAGCTGCCGCTTTTTATACAGGTCCAGCCCGTAATAAGTAAGCTCCTGAGCAATCAGCATGATCTCCCGGACACCTTTCCGTACCAGGGATTCCGCTTCCTTAACCAGTTCTTCCATGGGCCTGCTGACGTGGGTGCCCCGCATCAGGGGGATGGCACAAAAAGAACAGGTACGGTTACAGCCTTCTGATATTTTCATATAGGCGTAATGCTTCGGGGTAGCCAGGAGGCGCTCACCAAGTAATTCCGATTTATAATCCGCTTCCAGTTCTTTCAGGATCAGGGGTAACTCCATGGTACCAAACCAGGCATCCACTTCGGGGATCTCCTTCTCCAGGTCTTCGCGGTAGCGGTGGCTAAGGCAGCCGGTTACATAAACCTTATCCAGTTTGCCCTTTTGTTTCAGCGCCACCTGGTCCAGGATAGTATTGACAGATTCCTCCTTGGCCTTATCAATGAAACCACAGGTATTCACGACCACGATATTGTGATCGAGCTTTCCATTTTCATGCACCACTTCAATATCATTCGCCAGCAGCTGACCACTCAGCACTTCGCTGTCAACCATATTCTTGCTGCATCCCAGCGTAATAATATTGACTTTATCCTTCTTAAGGGTCCTTGCTTTCATGCCTCTTCAAAATTGGGTGCAAAGGTAACGCTTTCTATGGTAGGGAGGTTGCTGCAAAAGCTTATATTATAACCGATAAAATGTAGAGAATCATGCAATTAAATGAATGCCAAATCGTTATTGTGGAAATATTGGCACAGTTTTTTAATACCTCATGAAAACCACTGTTATGAAAAATTGGATAATGGCTTTAGCCATTGTAGCAGGTTTAGCCCTGACCCAGGAAACCAAAGCCCAGTCTATGGGCAGCGACTATCGTACGGCACTTGGAGTGAAATTCTACCCCGGCGCCATAACCCTTAAGCATTTCGTTCGAGACAACCGGGCATTGGAAGGCATTGCTTCTTTCTGGAACCATGGCTTCCGTTTTACCGGCCTTTACGAGATCCACGGCGACATCAACGGCGCGCCCGGGCTGAAATGGTATGTTGGTCCCGGTGCACACATCGGAACTTACAATGAGCGCTGGTACCATAAGCGGGGCGACTATTATTACGAAGACGGGGACGTATCTTTTGGTATCGACGGGGTATTGGGCCTGGATTATAAGATCAAGGGAGCACCCATCAACCTTAGCCTCGACTGGCAGCCCTATTTTGAAATTGCGCATCATACGCATTTCGGCAACTGGGGTGGTTTCGCCATCCGCTATACCTTTTAACCAGAATAGGTACAACAGATTTCAAAGATTTTTTTACAGAATCTACCTGAAAAGAAAAGGCCCCCGGTTAGAGTGCCCCCAAAATGTTAGACATTAACTGGGGGCATTTTTATGTTTAAAAGAAACAAATACAATTATGGATTTAGGCTTCAATGCGTAGAATTGGTATTGAAAGGTCAGCGCTCTTTTAGAGAGGTAGCAATTGAGAAAGGGTTTGAACCATCTAATCTCAAGCTATGGCTAGGTTTTTATGAAAAGTATGGTAAAGCAGGTTTAAAGCCCCGATGCAAACAGTTTTATGATCCAGGTTTTAAGCGACAGGTTTTAGAAACGATGGATAAAGAACATTTATCTTTACGATCAGCCTGTGTTCGATTTAATATACCGAGCGAATCGGTTATCATAAGCTGGCGAAAGGCATATGAATTAAAGGGATATGCAGGTTTAATTCCCCAACGCAAAGGAAGACCTCCAAGGATGAAGCAGCCGATAAAACGAAAACCGAGAAAATCAACAAAACCCCTAACCAGAGAAGAGGAACTGTTAAGGGAGAATGAGTATCTGAGAGCAGAAAATGAACTGCTAAAAAAGCTTCAAGCCTTAGTTCAAACAAACAAAAAACAAAAGCCATAATGGAGCTAAGGCATAAATATGAGCTGGCTGTACTGCTCAATTGCCTGAAAATGGCCAGAAGCAGTTTTTACTATTACGCAAAGCAAAGTGGTATTGCTGATAAATATATTGAAACCAAAGCGGCGATTCAAACCCTTTATCACAAACATAAAGGTCGTTTAGGATACAGGCGTATCACACTATTGCTGCGTCAACAGGGGCTAACTATCAATCACAAGACTGTTTTACGCTTGATGCAAATGCTAAAACTAAAGAGCCTGATCAGAGTAAAGAAATACAGATCCTACAAGGGTGAGCAAGGGAAAATAGCGCCTAATGTTTTAAATAGGGGCTTTAAAGCAGAGCAACCCAATCAAAAATGGGCAACTGATATAACTGAGTTCAATGTGTCAGGGAAAAAACTATATCTATCACCCGTTATGGATTTATACAACCAGGAGATCGTAAGTTATGAACTCGCTGAAAGCCCAGGTTTTAAGAGCGTGATGACCATGCTGGATAAGGCTTTTAAAAAAGTAAACAATCTGCAATCATTGCTGCTCCATTCTGATCAGGGTTGGCATTATCAAATGAAACAGTACCAAAATGTGCTGCAAAAGAAAGGGATAACACAAAGCATGTCCAGAAAAGGAAATTGTCTGGACAATGCAGTAATTGAAAATTTCTTTGGAATTATAAAATCAGAATTGTTCTATTTAAAAAAATATAATTCTGTTGATGAGCTGAGAAAGGATATAAAGGAGTATATAACCTATTATAATAACGACAGAATAAAGCTCAACCTAAACGGAATGAGCCCGATACAATATCGGGCTCATTATTATCGAAATTAATTTTTTAATTTGTCTAACCTTTTGGGTTCAGTCCA